>JAFSIA010000021.1 GCA_017440045.1 Lachnospiraceae bacterium | reverse complement strand
GATGCATTTAATCTGAATACATTATCAGGGCTTGTAAAGTTTATAAGAAAAGTCCTTATTGGTACATTTGTGGTGGAAGGTGTTGGCGCAATTTTATACATGACAGTCTTTGTGCCGGAATTTGGTTTAAAAGGGATATGGATATCTATATTTAATTCCGTATCAGCGTTCTGCAATGCCGGAATTGATATCATATCCGAAGACAGTTTGTGTGATTATGCATTACATCCAATGATTAACATTGTAACGAGTGCATTAATCATTTTAGGCGGAATCGGATACATTGTCTGGTGGGATGTAATAAGAGTATTAAAAGATATACGATATAAAAAACTAAAATGTTTTTCAAATTTAACTTTACATAGTAAAATAGCACTTTCTGCTACGGGAGTATTTATCGTTGTAGGGGCAGTAGCATTTTTTATCTTTGAATATAATAATCCGCTTACAATGAAGGATTATTCTTTGTTTGATAAGGTACAGGTCTCGTTATTTCAATCAGTGACCACAAGGACTGCCGGGTTTGCAACAATACCCCAACAGAATCTGACGAATGCATCAGCAATCGTGGCATTATTGTTGATGTTTATTGGAGGTTCGCCAGTGGGGACAGCAGGTGGAATAAAAACGGTTACAATAGTTGTATTAATCTTTGCTGCATTTAGTACGATAAAGAACAAAGAAGACGTGGTACTTTTTCAGAGGACAATCCCTAAACAGGCTGTCAGCAAAGCTGTTGCAGTGGTATGTGTGTCATTTATAATTATGTTTCTGTCAACAATTCTTTTATCAGCAGTGACAAATGCGAGCGCTCTTGACATTGCATATGAAACTGTAAGTGCAACAGCAACGGTAGGTCTTACAAGAAATCTGACTCCGATATTAAATACATGGGGAAAATGGATTATAATTACGACTATGTATCTGGGACGAGTTGGTCCGATTTCTCTGTTAATAGCATTTAACACAACAAAAGAGAACAAAAATATTATAAAAGAACCTGTTGAAAATATCAGTATTGGATAATTTATTATGAAAGACGAGGATGAAAAGAATGAGCATAAATAAATCATACGCTGTATTTGGACTTGGCAGATATGGCAAGTCTGTTGCAAAAGAACTTGTAGAAAACGGAGCAGAGGTGCTTGCAGTTGATATGGATGAAGATATTGTAAATGCTGCAATTACCGAAATTCCATATTGTAAATGCGCTGATGTTACAGATGCGGAAGTAATTAAGCAGCTTGGCATTGCCAATGTTGATGTGGTAATAATTGCTATGGCGACCAATTTAGAGGCAAGCGTGATGGCAACTATGATATGCAAGGAAATTGGTGTAAAAACAGTTATCGCAAAATGTGCAAGTGAAATGAATTGTAAGATATTAAGCAAAGTAGGGGCAGACAGGATTGTATTTCCAGAGAGTGAATCAGGAATCAGATTAGCAAAGAATCTTTTAAGTTCCGGTTTTGTTGATATTATAGAACTTTCAAAAGATGTTTCTATGGTAGAACTCGAAGTGAAATCGGAATGGGAAGGAAAGAATTTGTTGGAGTTAAATCTGAGAAAGAAGTATTCAATTAATATTGTAGCCATTATTGAAGATAAAAATATCTGTGTGAATATTGATCCGGAGAAGCCTTTGAAAAAGAATATGAAACTCATTGTGATTGCAAATACAGCAAAACTGAGTAAATTAAAATAATGGTTATTTTGGTGGAGAACATAATTGTGGCGGACATCAAAAATAAGATAAGAATAAATGTTACATATATTATAAATGGGAAATCGGTTGATGCCAATTTCCCATTTTGTGTTTGGTAGATTATCTGTCAAAACCTGATAATGGTAAATGTGCGCAGAATTCGTTGAAATATGTACACACAACTGTTAAAATTGGAGATGAAACGATGAGCGCATTTGAAGAAAAATAAAAATCGGTGTTGTTGACATAAACTTGGGTGATGCAAGGAGAGTGTATTATGGGTAACGTACTTAATATTAACGAAAACTGGATATTTTTGAAAGGTATATCGGAGATACCTAATGCTATGCCGGATAATGGGGAGAAGGTTACACTTCCACATACATGGAATGCTATTGATGGACAGGATGGCGGAAATGATTACTTTAGAGGTAAATGTTTATACATTAAGAGCATTTTAAAGAGTGAGATGCCAAAGGGAGAACAATATTATCTTGAGATAAATGGTGCGAATTCATCGGCAGATGTGTATGTAAATGGCAATAAGCTTGCCCATCATGACGGTGGATATTCTACCTGGCGTGTTAATATGACGAAAGCTCTTGAAGGTGAGAATTTTATCGTTGTGATGGTAGACAATGAGGCTACTGATAAGGTTTATCCGCAGACTGCAGATTTTACATTTTATGGTGGTTTATATAGAGATGTAAATATTATAGCAGTAAATGATACTCATTTTGATTTGGATTATTATGGTGGTAGGGGTATACAGGTTACACCTATTGTGAATGGTGGGAATGCCAAAATATCTGTAAAGACATATGTATCCAATATTCAAAGTGGAGATAATATTGAATACATATTGCGTGATGCAGAAGGAAAAGTTGTAACAGAGACAGTTTCAGCAAAGACAGAGGCAGAGTTTGCTATAACAAACCCTCACTTATGGGACGGGCGAAGGGATCCGTATCTGTACACGGCAGAAGCTTCAATTATTAGAAATGGAGAAAAACTAGATACGGTATCGGTAAGATTTGGATGTCGAAGCTTTGAGATTGACCCTGAGCGAGGCTTTATACTTAATGGAAGAGAATATCCTTTACGTGGTGTATCTCGCCATCAGGATAGACTCGGCATAGGTAATGCACTGTTACCAGAACACCATGAGGAAGATATGGACCTTATATGTGAGGTAGGGGCTAATACCATACGATTAGCACATTATCAGCATGATCAGTACTTCTATGATTTGTGTGATGAGCGCGGTATGGTTGTATGGGCTGAGATTCCATATATTTCACAGCATATATCATCAGCTAACGACAACACTATCTCTCAGATGAAGGAGTTGGTTGTTCAGAATTATAATCATCCATCTATAGTTGTGTGGGGCTTATCCAATGAGATTACAATGGATGGAGCAAAAGATGAAGATATGTTGAAAAATCATCATTTTCTCAATGATATGGTTCATAAAATGGACAGTACTCGTCTGACGACAATGGCGTGTATTACTATGTGTGATATGGATGAAGATATTGTGCATGTATCAGATGTTGTATCGTATAATCACTATTTTGGTTGGTATGGTGGCAGTACTGAAGATAATGGAGTGTGGTTTGATAAATTTCATAAGAAATATCCTAACCGCGCAATTGGCTGTAGTGAATATGGCTGTGAAGGGTTAAACTGGCATACTTCTAATCCAAGACAGGGTGATTATACAGAGGAATATCAGGCATACTACCACGAAGAACTAATTAAACAGTTATTTACACGACCATATTTATGGGCAACTCATGTGTGGAATATGTTTGATTTTGGCGCTGATGCGAGGGCAGAAGGCGGAGAAAATGGGCAGAATCATAAGGGGCTAGTTACCTTTGATAGGAAGTATAAGAAGGATTCATTTTATGCTTATAAGGCATGGCTTTCAGATGAGCCATTTGTCCATATATGTGGAAAGAGATATGTTGACCGAGTGGAGGATGTAACCAAGGTAACTGTCTATTCTAATCAACCGGAAGTGGAATTGTTTATAAATGGCGAGAGTCTGGGCATAAAGAAAGAAGAAAATCACTTCTTCTATTTTGATGTGCCTAATAGTGGTGATACTAATTTGCTAGCAGTTGCAGGGCAATGTAAGGATGAAGCGTACATTCGTAAGGTAAAAGAAGTAAATCAGGATTATATTCTTCGTGAACAGGGTGCAGTTCTTAATTGGTTTGACATAACGGAAATAGAGGGACGTTTTTCGCTCAATGATACATTTGGAGATATAACTAAAACCTTTAGAGGTAAACTGTGGTTTTTGGGATTGTTTGTGAATATCTTGAAGAAGTTTAGTGGCAAGAAGAAAAATTCTGTATCTGGGGAGAAGAAAAAGAGTAAAAGACCTGAGATAAATAGTGGACTTATGAAGATGCTTATGAGCTTTACGGTATTAAGGTTTACTTCTATGGTTGGAATGGTGGATATATCATATACCAAGGAGGAGTTATTGAAAATGAATCGAAAACTTAATAAGATTTCTAAAAAAAGATAATTATATTACCTCACTTTCTTAAGATAAAGTGGAAAATAACCGATAAATATAGTAATATAATAGTAAGATAAGTTCGTGTAGGATTGTGGGGTGATGTCAGTGGATATGCAGATGTCAAAAAGTATAGTTGTAGTGGTTAGCGAAGATGAGATGAGTGCTGACCTTTATCTTGGTGCCTTGAGTGAAGAGGAAACCTATGATGTAGATGAAATCATCGAGTATATGAAGACTAATGAGAAAGTTATCGCTGGCATTGATAGAAGTATAATAGAAGATATGGTAACTAATAAGATGTATGGCAAAATGGTTACTGTAGCTAGCGGTCAGTTGGCTGTGGATGGAAAGGACGGATATTTTGATTTTAAATTTGATACCAGTCCAAGTAAAACACCTAAGCTGAAGGATGATGGTTCTGTAGATTACAGAAATTTGAATCTCGTTCAGAGTGTATGCATCGGTGATCCGTTGGCAATTTATATTCCTATGGAGGAAGGTAAAGAGGGATATACCGTTAGGGGACGAGTCCTTTTACCGGCAAAATGTCGTGATTTACCACCACTTAGAGGTAAGGGCTTTGCTATAGCAGATGATGGCGTTACATATTATGCAACATGTGACGGTAAAGTGGAGCTTAATATGGGAGCGCTAAATGTTCAACAGTTCCATACCATATCGGGGGATGTTGATTTGTCTGTAGGAAACATTGATTTCAGAGGCGACCTGGAGATAATGGGCAGCATTAAGGAAGGTTTTACGGTAAAAGCAACTGGAAATATTACTGTAAATAAGCTGGTTGAGGCAGCATATGTGGAAGCTGGCAAGGATATTCTTGTGCGAGGAGGAATACTCGGCGGAGGAAAGGCTGTATTATCAGCAGGCGGTAATGTATACGCACAGTTTATAGAAAATGCAACCATAAATTCGAATAATAGTGTTCAGGCAGATGCCATAGTAAACTGTAACGTCAACGCCTTCAGTGATATAAATATATTTGGCAAGACATCTACAATAGTAGGTGGAAAGCTTAAGGCTAATCGTATGATTAAAACGAGAAAGATAGGAAGCGAAGTAGGAACAATGACTGAGCTGACAGTGGGTATAGAGCCGGAGGCTATGCAAACACACACAAGGCTTGCAAAGGAGCTGGATGAACTGGCAGAGAGACTTTCAAAGGTCGAGAGAACCATTGATATGCTCAGTAAAAAGCCGGACAAAGATGATAATCTATTGATGCAGCTTATTAGAACAAAGATAGAATTGTCTGCTGAAGTTCACAAGGCAAAAGCTATATATACTGAGATACAGCACAGAATAGAAATAGGAAAGTATGCAGAAATCATAGCGGAGGATAAGGTTTGTCCTGGTGTAATTATCAACATTGATGGATACACACTTCACGTTGAGGAGGAGTATAGTGAGATTATATTCCTTCGTAAGGCGGACAGAATTTTGACGAAGAAATTGATGAATGACTAGTATAAAAGTCTCCAGCCAACTCTGGAGACTTTTGTGTTGTAAAAAACTGTAGAAAGATGCGATAAAAATTTCTTGAAATATTCACAGTAAAGGTTATAATTTTAACAGGCTTAAGACGAAAGGTTTGATAATATGTGTACATATGATGAGGCAGTAGCCTATTTACTTGATATACCTAAATTTACAAAGAATAAAGATAACGGAAATCTCAGAAGAGTTTTGAAAGAGATGGGAAATCCAGATAGAAAGTTTAAGATAATACATGTGGCAGGAACCAATGGAAAGGGTTCAATATGCGCATTCATAAATAGCATTTTATGTGAGGCGGGATATTCAGTAGGAATGTTTACATCACCACATCTTGTAAAGATAAACGAGAGAATCAAGGTTTGCGGAATTGATGTTAGTGACAAGGCGTTCCTTGAGGCATTTATTAACGTCAAAAACTGTGTGGACAAGGTTATAGAGCAGGGTGGTGAACATCCGTCATTTTTTGAATATATGTTTTTGGTTGGTATGGAAGCTTTTAAAAGAGCCAATGTTCAGTATGTTATATTGGAGGTTGGTCTCGGGGGAAGGCTTGATGCTACAAACGTTATTGAAAAGCCTTTAGTGTCTGTTATTGGTTCTGTTAGCAGGGATCATATGGAGATTCTTGGGGATACCATAGAGGAAATAGCTGCAGAGAAAGCTGGAATAATAAAATCAGATGTACCGGTAGTTTACTATGGGGAAGACGAAAGGGTTGAAAAAGTAATATGTAAAAGAGCAGATGAGCTTTGTACAGCTAAAGTGGGAATAAAAAATTGTCTCATTAAAATTCTTTCAAAAACCAACAAATCTATTGATTTTTGCTTGTCTACAGTTTATGATAAATATGGTACATTGTCAGTGCCTTTTGTTACAGAATATCAGACTAGAAATGCTTCTTTGGCGTTGATGGCACTAGAAGAAGCAAAGATACCGGTATCTGTCGAAGACGTAAAGGTAGGGCTTATGAATACCGTATGGTCAGGGCGTATGGAACTGATAGCAGATAGAGTGTATTTAGATGGAGCTCACAATTATGATGGTGTATTGCAGTTTAAGGAGTATGTAAATTCTCTTACAAGAGAAAAAGGGGTAGGAGTTTATATACTTTTTAGTGTGGTAAAAGAAAAAGAGTACTATGAGATGATGAATCTCATAGAGAAAATAGATGGATGTAAAGGATTTCTCGTGGCTCCGGTGGCAAACGCCAGAGCAGTGGCGGTGAATGAACTGGCAGGATATCTAAGAGAAACAGGTAAGGATGTCTATACCTTTGAGAGCCTTGGCGAGGCATATGATTTTGGCTTAAAGCTTAGAGGAGATATTGATTACTTATTCTGTGTAGGTTCACTTTACATGGTAGGCGAGATAAAAGCATATTTGGAGGTGTCATATGATTAATTTTGAGGAAGAGATTAAGAAATTCCATCCAAGCCTTGAGGTAGATGAGGCGGAGGATGCCATATACAACAATAATGTAACTGATTTGACTGATATTTTACTTGAGATGATGAAAGAGACCAAGGAGAATAAGTAATGAGATGCTATAAGTGTAATAGTGTCTTGTCAGAGACCGATTTTTGCAATAGCTGCGGTGCTGATGTGACAATATACAAAAAAATAGTGAGAATGTCCAATACCTATTACAATATGGGTCTTGCAAAAGCTAAGGTAAGAGATTTATCAGGAGCTGCAGATTTGCTTAGACGAAGTGTTAGAATTGACAAGAAAAATATTAATGCAAGAAACCTTCTTGGATTAGTTTACTTCGAGATGGGCGAATGTGTTGCCGCTTTTAGTGAATGGGTTATCAGCAAGAATATTAAGCCTGAAAAGAATGTGGCTGACAATTATTTAAAGGCAGTTCAGTCAAATCCAACTAAGCTTAATATGATGAATCAGTCTATAAAGAAGTATAATCTTGCTTTGGAGGCCGCTAATCAGGATAGTGATGATATGGCTATTATTCAGCTTAAAAAGATACTTAATATGAATCCAAACTATCTTAAAGCTCAGCAGCTTTTATCGCTTTTGTATATGAAGCAGGGTGAGAATGACAAGGCTCAAAAGATATTGAATAAGGCAGCATTGATAGATGTTAATAATACATTGACGCTTAAGTATTTAGATTATATTGGTGCTAAAAAGGCGGCAAAGGAAGCTAAAGCTAAGAGACCACCAAAGACGGTGGCTGAGCTTAAGGAAAGGGACGAGCTTAGTGGCAATGATGTAATTATTCCTAAGAATTCCTACAGAGATGTAAATTATGGATTAATTACTTTTGTAAATGTAGTTATTGGTATAATTATTGGTGCAGCAATGGTGTTCTTTTTAGTTACACCAGCAAAGCAGAGTGACTTGGATGCTGAGTATAAGGATACTATAAATAAATATTCAGATCAGGTAGCAATGCAGAATCTAAGCATATCGGAGCTGGAGCGACAGGTCGAGGAGCTTCAGGGCGAAAAGACCAGATTGGAAGCTGAATTAAAGGAGGCTTCAAATCATAAAGCGGATACAGCAGTTTATGATAAGCTTATTGAGGCGGCTAATAAATATTTTGGTGGCGACCATGTTGCATGTGCTGACATATTGTATGGACTAGATATATCCACATTTACATCAGACGGTATGACTGTAATGTACAATTCGTTGAAGGGTGTTTCCTATAGCAAAGCAGGTTCCCATTACAACAATTTGGCATATCAGGCATTTAATAGTGGTGATTATGCAACAGCTATTCCGGCATTTGAAAAAGCGTCGGTATTTACACCTGAAAATGTCGGTTTGTGGTACAACATGGGCAAGTGCTACAAGGCGCAGAATGGTGGAGTTAATAATGAAAAATCTATAGCATGTTTCAATAAGGTTATAGAGATTTCGCCAAACAGTGAGTATGCCGGTTGGGCAGAATATCAAAAGAAATAAAATATCTATAAAGTACGAAAGAGAAGAAAACAGTGTAAAAGCAGTTTTCTTCTTTTTTTTCTACAAAATATATCGAAGAGGAGTTTAAATAAAAGGAAGGTAAGGTGAACATTTTGAAAGAAGCTAATTGTCAAATCGAAAAGGAGACTGTAAAGATAATACTACCGGAAGAATTGGACCACAGTAATGCCATAGAAATAAGGACGCAGATTGATAAAAATATTTATTTAGGACTAGCAAAAAATGTGGAATTTGACTTTTCTAAGACTAAATTTATGGATAGTTCCGGAATTGGTATGATAATGGGAAGATACAAATTAGTTAAACCATTAGGTGGAAAAGTGATACTAACCGGAGAAACAGGTAATGTGGAGCGCATTATAAAGATGTCTGGATTATATAAGCTTATATAATATAGGGAAGTTAGGAGGAATCAAAGAAATTATGAAGGATGTATTAAAGATAGAAATGTATAGCAGACCGGAAAATGAAGGTTTTGCCAGAGCAGCAGTTGCTACATTTATGGCTAGGCTTAATCCTACTTTGGAGGAAATTAATGATGTGAAAACAGCTGTATCCGAAGCGGTTACTAATGCAGTTGTTCATGGATATGATGATGAGACCGGAGTTATTAATATGGAGGTTGAAATTGAGGGACATGCTTTAGGTATAACCATTACAGATTATGGTATGGGTATAGAAAATGTGGAGAGAGCGAGAGAGCCTTTATATACAACTAAGCCTGATGAAGAGCGCTCTGGTATGGGATTTACCTTTATGGAGATTTTTATGGACAGTTTAAATATATCATCATGCTATGGCAAAGGGACTAGGGTACATATGACTAAAATAATAGCCGGAGGAAATAGTGATAAGTAGAGATGTGACATGGATAATTTAGAATTAATTAAGCGTGCACACTTGGGTGATAAAGCGGCCAGAGATCAGCTGGTATGCGAAAACACTGGACTTATCTGGAGTATGGTAAAACGTTTTTCAGGAAGAGGATATGATTTAGAAGATTTATTTCAAATTGGCTGTGTGGGTATATTAAAAGCTATAGACAAGTTTGATATGACATTTGATGTGAAGTTTTCTACCTATGCAGTTCCAATGATACTAGGTGAGATAAAAAGGTTTATAAGAGATGATGGGATGGTAAAGCTGTCCCGTTCTGTCAAGGAGAACGGTTGGAAAATCAGGAATGCTGAGACTGAGCTTGCACTGAAGCTTGGAAGAGAACCGACTATTGATGAGATAGCTGCATATGTTGAATTATCTAGAGAAGATGTGGTTATGACTATGGAGGCAAATAGAGATGTTGAGTCCATAAACAAGGTTCTTTATGAGAATGATGGAAATGAGGTATGCGTAGGTGATATGGTTTGCAGCGAGGAGAATAATGAAAAGATTGTAAATCATATTGTTGTAAGAAAATTGCTGGAAGAGTTAAATGATAAGGAAAAGCAGGTTATACGACTAAGATATTTTAATGATAAAACCCAGAGTCAGGTAGCTATGACCATGGGAATCAGTCAGGTTCAGGTAAGCAGGCTGGAAAAAAAGATTCTCTTAAGACTTCGAGAAAAGATGGAATGTTAATGCATTTCTGGGAAAAGTGTGTTATTATGCTGATATAGTATTGATAAGGAGATACCATATGAAGATAAGAAGTCTTGAACTTGAAACAGTTTGCGGAATTACAAGTAAATTACCTGAAAATGATAAACCTGAAATAGCTTTTGCAGGTAAATCAAACGTAGGTAAATCATCACTTATTAACGCACTTTTAAATAGAAAATCACTTGCCAGAACATCATCTGCACCGGGAAAGACACAGACAATTAATTTTTATAATATAAACAATTTAATGTACTGTGTAGATTTACCGGGATATGGATTTGCCAAGGTTTCAAAGGAGACACAGGCAAAATGGGGAAAGATGATAGAGGGATATTTGAAAAAATCTCCTATGCTTAAGGCTGTGTTCTTGTTAATTGATATAAGACATGAGCCGGGAAACAATGACAAGGATATGTATAATTGGATTGTGTCTAATGGATTTGAGCCTATCATCATAGCAACAAAGCTTGATAAAATAAATAGAAGTCAAATACAAAAGCAGGTAAAAGTTATAAAAAATAAGCTTCAGGTTAAGCCTGAGACAATAGTTATACCATTTTCATCAGAGACAAAGCAGGGAAGAGATGAAGTATGGAAGCTTATAGATGAGCTGGTGGGATACAGCGAAGAAGAGAATGACAAATAGAAAGCTAAAAAGAGGAGAAGCGTTATTGCTTCTCCTTCATTAATGTCTTCATAATGGTTGAGTATAAGTCTTTGCTGGCATCCTTCCAGTTGTTGCACATTGTCTCGGCAACATCCTCTGAAGGGACTGAAAGATTTATATCTATAAGCGTATTTGGTCCCTCTTTAATCTGGCAGTTTACTATATAGTCTTGATTTGTTGACTTATAGTAGTCGCAAAGGGTGCCAACTTCATTTCTGAGCTCATATTTGTTTTCTAAAAGAAATATATCTATATCGTCAATGATTGCAACAGGAATCTTTTTGGTGAATAACTCAATTGTTTCGATGCCATCATTTGCAATTTTGTAATAAGATGCATTTCTTATGGTCTCAGATGTTATGAGTTTAGTCTCTATGAGTTCTGAAATCATTTCTCTGAATGTAAAGTAGTTTGTATATTCCTTATCTAAAAAGAAGCGTGATATCTGTGCATCTGTAAGTGGAAAATTCACTTTGTTTAACATGTACAGAGTCATCAATTTATATAAGGTCAATGATTCTAATGACATATAAATCTCCTTTGTTCTAAAGTACTTCTAAACCTTGATTTCCTGGATGGTCTTTAAGGCGTTTGTTTATGTAGTTTAGAACTTTCTTTTTATCTGCGCTCCATGTAGGGGCTATTAGTATCTTTTTTGGTCCGTCACCTGTAATGCGATGAACAACTATGTCAGAGCGCAAATTGAGCAACAGCTTTATTAGAATATCAGCATATTCCTCCATTGACAATACTTTAAAGGATTTTTTTTCAAAATCTTTTGCCAAATCTGTGTTTTTTAATATGTGAAGCAGCTGGAATTTGATTCCGTGTATAGGGAAGCTGTTGATATAGCGGACCGTATCTAACATAGTAGTAATATCCTCGCCAGGGAGACCGATTATCATATGTACAACAATGTGTATATGAGAAGATATATTGCAATGTTTATTGGTTATATTATCTTCTGTGTCTGATATACGTCTGTTTATATTGTCAATTATGGTCACTGCCTTTTCAAACATATTGTTATCATAGCCGCGACGAATGTACTTTGCTGATGATTCGTTGCTAGTCTGCAGTCCCAATTCTATAATGACTGGTTTTATTTTATTTATTTCATAGAGAAGGTTTGCAATGTTTTCGTCTATACAATCAGGTCTGGTGGCAATGCTTATTGCAACAATATTTTCATTTTTAGCAGCTTCTTCATATATGGCTCTTAATCGTTCTATTGGAGCATAGGTGTTGGTATATGCCTGGAAGTATGCAATGTAACATTGACCACTGCCTTCTTTTATCTTGTTTTTTACAAGAGAAATCCCTTCTTCTATTTGCCTTGTTATGGAAAGAGAAGCCGGAGAGGCAAAATCACCTGAGCCACCTTCTGAACAAAATATGCAGCCGCCAGTGCCTATGGTGCCATCTCTGTTGGGACAACTCATACCGGCATTTAAAGAAATTTTATAGATTTTTTTTCCAAAACGCTCTTTTAAATACGCGTTAAATGTGTATATCTCCATAAAAACAGCCCTTTCAAGTGATTTTCATATTTTATCATAATTAATCGAAAATTAATACTATCAATTTGGTAAATTATATTGTATACTAAGAGAAGTTTTTTAAATCATAAAATTTCCATTAGAACCCCCATAATAAAAAATACATATTTGATTTAGTGGCTATATAATGCCCTATGCGAAAGGAAGTGTAGACTTTGAGAGAAAAATTACAGTCATTGCCTATGTCAGAGCTTAGAGAGATTGCAAAGGCAAATGGAATCAAAAGTGTTACTACTATGAGAAAAGAGTCTCTTATAGATAAAATTATAGAGTGTGGAAAAAAGGGGCAGGAACAGACTACATCTAGTGCTCCGGCAAGCACACCTGTACAGCCAGTACCGGCACAGCCATCAGCTGTTACAGCGCAGGTACCTGCGCCAACTGTTAGTGAGAGGACTACATCCTACGTTAGAAGAGATGAGGGTACAGCTCAAAATAGGCAGTGGGAGAAACCACAGCAGATGAGAAATGATATACCGGGAAAGATATATATTTCTCCTGTATGTCCGGATGTTAGACTTGATGGAAGCTTATCGCCGGAGGAGGAGACAAGACAGCTGCAGGCTGATATTTATGATGCATCATTAGATAGTGGAGTTCGTACAGAGGGTATTTTGGAAATTATGTCGGATGGATTTGGATTCATTAGATGTGAAAACTATATGCCAGGTGACAATGATGTGTATGTTGCACCAGCTCAGATAAAAAGATATAACTTAAAGACCGGTGACATAATATGTGGACGAGTTAAGGTGAAGGCTGTCACTGAGAAGTTTGCCGCTCTTTTGTATATTGAAAGTGTTAATGGTTTGTCTCTTGGACGAGCTAAGATTCGTAAGGCATTCGAGGATTTGACACCTATATTCCCTAATGAGAGAATAAGACTGGAGACTGAGAGACACAACACAGCAATGCGTATTGTTGATTTGGTGTCGCCTATTGGAAAGGGCCAGAGAGGTATGATTGTAGCTCAGCCAAAGGCTGGTAAGACTACACTTCTTAAGGAAGTGGCAAAGAGTGTTACACAGAATAATCCTGAGATGCATATGATTATTCTTCTTATTGATGAGCGTCCAGAGGAAGTTACAGATATTAAAGAGGCCATAGAAGGTAAAAATGTCGAAGTTATTTATTCAACATTTGATGAGCTTCCAGAGCATCATAAGAGAGTGTCAGAGATGGTTATAGAGAGAGCAAAGAGACTTGTTGAGCATGGAAAGGAGGTTATTATCCTTCTTGACAGCATTACAAGACTTGCCAGAGCATATAACATGGTTGTGCCTGCCAGTGGTAGAACATTGTCAGGTGGTCTTGATCCGGCGGCGCTTCATATGCCAAAGAGATTTTTTGGTGCAGCTAGAAATATGCGTGAGGGTGGAAGCCTTACTATTCTCGCAACAGCACTTGTTGACACAGGAAGTTGTATGGATGATGTGGTTTATGAAGAGTTTAAGGGAACTGGTAATATGGAGCTTATCTTAGATAGAAAGCTTTCAGAGAAGAGAGTGTTCCCTGCTATTGATATAGTTAAGTCCGGAACTCGTCGAGAGGATTTGCTTCTTGATGAGAATGAGAAGGAAGCGGTAGACGTTATGCGTAAGGCTACAAATTCTATGAAAGCAGATGAGGCAGTTGAACATATTCTTGATTTATTTGCTAAGACAAAGAATAATAGTGAGTTCTGCCAGATGGTAAAAAAGACAAGACTTATCTAAGAAAAAATGCTTGCATATATGGAAGTCATATGTTAAACTATTCAAGTTGCATTATGTATGTTAGCATACATATGAATAAAAAGACGGGGTTGGTAAAGTCCAATCTTGCAGGAAGTATGAGGTGAAATTATGAAGGAAGGAATCCATCCAGTTTATTATCAGGCAAAGGTAGTTTGCAACTGTGGTAATGAGTTCGTAACAGGTTCAACAAAGGAGAACATCCACGTTGAAATTTGTTCAAAGTGCCATTCATTCTACACAGGTCAGCAGAAGGCTACTCAGGCTAGAGGACGTATTGATAAGTTCAATCGTAAGTACGGCGTTAAGACAGAGAACTAAGCGGATTTTTGGAAGGTCGGGAATTTTTCTCGACCTTTTTTACATTTATTTTTAATGAAAAATGCGTTTTAGGAGGTGTGGTAAATGAAGTCATCAGGTATTGGTGGTCAGGCTGTTTTAGAAGGTATAATGATGAGAAATGGCGGAAAGTACGCTGTTGCAGTCAGAAAGCCTGACAAAGAAATAGAAATTGACATAAAAGAGCATAGAGGACTTACAGAAAAGCATAAGTTTTTAAATGTGCCATTTATAAGAGGTGTGTTTAAATTTGCAGAATCATTATCAGTAGGTATAAAAACTTTGACATATTCAGCAAGCTTTATAGAGGATGAAGAAGAACCGGAAAAGCCTGTAAGTAAGAGGACAGAAGATATTCTAATGGCTTTGACAGTTTGTTTCTCTGTAGTTTTTTCTATAGGCTTATTTATAGTGTTGCCATTTCTTGTAGGAGAGTTTTTTAGAAAGATTTTAGAGATTAATTCAAACACTATCATAGCTATAATGGAAGGTTTAGCTAGAATACTTATATTTATGCTGTATTTAATCCTTATATCTAAGATGAAGGATATTCAGAGAACATTTATGTATCACGGAGCTGAGCATAAGTGTATAAATTGTATAGAGCAGGGCTTGGAGCTTAATGTGGAAAATGTAAGAAAGAGCTCAAGGCTTCATAAAAGATGTGGTACAAGCTTTTTACTGTTCGTAGTAGTTATAAGTATTATAAGCTTTATACTAGTATCAGCTATTATTCCGGAGGCGTCGAGTGGTTGGTTAAAGCTTGTAGTCAGACTTGCACTTATTCCAATTATTGCCGGAATCTCATTTGAGATTTTAAGACTAGCAGGTAACAGCGATGGAAAGATAATAGGCTTAATAAGTAAGCCGGGTATATGGCTTCAGAGACTTACAACAAGAGAACCTGAGGATGATATGATAGAGGTTGGTATTGCATCTGTTGAGGCAATATATGACTGGAAGGCATATCTTAAGGAAAATTTTGGTAAAGAATTTAAAGAAGCCGATTCAACTATTGAAGTTTCAGGTGATAGTGATGACGTATAGAGAGCTGCTTCTCTTAGGAGAGGAGCGCCTGGCATCTAGCAATATATTCGAAAGTAAGAATGATGCATGGCTGTTGTTTGAGCATTGCTTTCAGATAAGCAGACATGAATACATTATGAAAATGAATGATTCTATAGATGGGGAAGAAACGATAAAAGCATATGAAGAAATGATATCTTTAAGGTGTAAGCATATTCCATTGCAGCATATTACAGGTAGTCAGGATTTTATGGGATTGACCTTCAAGGTAAATGAGCATGTGCTCATACCTAGGCAGGACACCGAAATACTTGTAGATAAAGTGTTGACGATTGTAAAGAAAATGTCGGAGACAAAATCTGTAAGTGATATATGTGTACTTGATATGTGTACGGGCTCTGGCTGTATATCAATCAGTATTTCAAAGCTTGGAAATGTGTCAGTTACTGCTGTCGACATTTCAGAAAAAGCATTGAATGTAGCTAAGGATAATGCGCGTTTAAACGAAGCATCTAATGTATCATTTGTAAAAAGTAATCTTTTTGATGAATTAAAAGATAATAGTACTGGCAATATATGTAACAAGTATGATATTATAGTATCTAATCCGCCGTACATCCCAAGTGATGTTATAGAAGGGCTTATGCCGGAGGTTAAGGATTATGAGCCAAGGCTGGCACTTGACGGTACCGCAGATGGACTTGAGTTTTATAGAAATATAACTAATGAATCTGTTAAGTACTTAAAGGATGGTGGATATCTTTTATATGAAATAGGCTGTGAGCAGGCTGAAGATGTAAAGAATATTATGGCAGCGGCAGGCTATGAAAACATAGAAGTAATTAAAGATTTGGCAGGCTTGGACCGAGTTTGCCTAGGGAATTTTGCCAAAAAGGTAGATAGAGAGGACGATTAAAAATGTTTGATAAGTTGGATGACATTTTAGTAAGATTTGAAGAAGTATTAAAAGAGTTAAATGATCCTGCTGTTGTAAATGACCAGCAGAAGTTTAGAAAGCTTATGAAGGAGCAGAATGATTTGGCTCCTATCGTTGAAGCCTACAAGGCTTATAAGCAGGCTAAGCAGGATGTAGAAGAATCTCTTTTCATCCTTGAAAATGAGAATGACGAAGATATGCGTGACCTTGCAAAGGAAGAATTAAATGATGCCAAGGCTCGTATCGAGGAACTTGAGCAGGAGATGAAGATTCTTCTTCTTCCAAAGGACCCTAATGATGATAAGAATATTATTGTAGAAATCAGAGCAGGTGCAGGTGGAGATGAGGCTGCTTTATTTGCAGCAGAGCTTTACCGTATGTACTGCCATTATGCTGAGACACAGAGATGGAAAATCGAAGTTATCAATATGGATGATACTGGTATCGGCGGTATGAAGGAAGTTGAATTTATGGTTAAGGGTAAGGGTGCATACTCAGTGCTTAAGTATGAGAGTGGTGTTCACAGAGTTCAGCGTGTGCCTGAGACAGAGTCTGGTGGACGTATCCATACATCGACAGCTACAGTTGCTGTTATCCCAGAGGCAGAAGAAGTTGATATCAAGATTGACGAGAAGGATATCCGTATTGACGTAATGCGTGCTTCAGGAAATGGTGGTCAGTGTGTCAACACAACAGACTCAGCTGTACGTCTTACACATTACCCAACAGGTATCGTAATCTACAGCCAGACAGAGAAGTCACAGATTCAGAACAGAGAGAAGGCTTTCGCACTCCTTAGAGCAAAGCTTTATGATTTAGAACTTCAGAAGGCTCACGACGCAGAAGCAGAGGCAAGAAGAAGCCAGATTGGTACAGGTGACCGTTCAGAGAAGATTAGAACATATAACTTCCCACAGGGACGTGTAACAGACCACAGAATCAAGCTCACACTTTATAAGATTGACCAGATTATGAATGGAGATATTCAGGAGATAATCGATGCACTTATAGCAGCAGACCAGGCAGCGAAGTTGGCACAGGTTAGCGAGTAGTAGGGAGACTGTACAACTATAGGTGAGTTGGCAAATTAAATAACGAGTTAGAAAATCAAGTGCTCTATATCAGTTTAAGTGGCTGATATAGGGCATCTTTAGTTACAAATATTAAAGCACTTTTTGAAGTATAACTGTACTGAAATGCTACGAAAATATCATGTTGAGTATCAAGTGATATATCAGAACCTTGCCTGTAATGACAATGTATTGATGCACGATAAAAGAAGTGCTATGATATAAAAAAGTGAGGAGGTATGTCTTATGGATACAAATTTGAATGTTGCTATTGCACCAAAGGATTCAACTTTTCAAGTAAGAATAAATTCAGATATTAAAAGAGATGTAGAGGATATTTATGCAAAAACTGGAATGACATTGACAGATGCAATAAGAGGATTTTATGT
>JAFSIA010000003.1 GCA_017440045.1 Lachnospiraceae bacterium | reverse complement strand
CATTCGTCATCTACGTGTAAACTCATTGCTTCGCTTCTTCGAAGCTCCCGCAATGACCACTATTCGCAATTTCGTGCTTCGCACTACATTGCTCATACTGGACATTCGTCAAATAAATACAGATATATGTGCAAGCACAATATCTGTATTTATTTGACTCATTGTTTACACTATGTTGAACATTCAACAACATTGAACATTATAGCATCTTAGATTAATATGTCAATGCAGTTAACACTTTTTTAAAAATTAAATTTACTACGTTTCCCATATAAAATTATTTTTTTATTCCACATAAATATGTTATAATTACTTTACTATTTTTGGTGAAAAATAAAATATCTTATTTATTATGACGGAGGTTAAGTATGAACAATTTTACTTTTTACAGTCCTACTTATTTTGTGTTTGGAAAGGATGAAGAGAACAAAACCGGCGAATACGTAAAGCGCTTTAACGGTTCTAAGGTTCTTATCCATTATGGTGGCGGTAGTGTTATTCGCTCCGGTCTTCTTGACCGCATAAAAAAATCCTTGGACAAAGAAAACATTTCTTATGTTGAATTAGGTGGTGTTAAACCAAATCCAAGAAGTGGTCTTGTCTATGAGGGAATTGAATTGTGTAAAAAAGAAAACATCGACTTTATATTAGCTGTCGGTGGCGGAAGCACAATCGATTCTGCGAAAGCAATTGCGGCAGGTGCTCTTTATGACGGAGACTTCTGGGATTTTTATACAGACAAAATTGTCACAAAGGCGCTACCAATTGGAACTGTTTTAACTATTGCGGCAGCAGGAAGCGAAGGAAGTCCTGATTCAGTCATAACAAAAGAGGAAGGCATGTTCAAAAGAGGTGCAACAGGCGAAGCCTTAAGACCTATGTTTTCCATTTTAAACCCTGCCCTCACTCAGACTCTCCCTGCCTACCAGACAGCTGCAGGTGTTACTGATATTATGGCTCACTTATTTGAGCGCTACTTTACTACGACAAATGATGTAGAAGTTACAGACAGACTTATTGAAGCACTACTTATTACTATGATAAATGAGGCTCCAAAGGTTATCAAAGACCCAAATGATTATCAGGCAAGAGCTAATATTATGTGGGCTGGTATGCTCGCTCACAATAATGTATGTGGTGTTGGACGCAGTCAGGATTGGGCAAGTCATGACATTGAACACGAGCTCTCCGCAACATATGATTGTACCCATGGTGCCGGACTTGCTGTGGTATTCCCAGCTTGGATGACTTATAACATGAAGCATGACATTAAACGTTTTGCACGTCTGGCAACAAATGTATTCAACTGTAAAATGGACAATGACAACCCTGAATCTACCGCAAAAGCAGGTATTCAGGCATTGAAATCATTCTTGAAATCTATTGGTATGCCATTAACTTTCGATGAGATAGGTGCTAAGGAAGAAGATATCCCTGCCATGGCTCATTCCGCATGCTACGGAAACAAGCGAACCGGTACACTGGGTGGATTCGCAACACTTACTGAAGAAGATGTAATCAATATTTATAAGCTTATGTTATAATACTCAAAGCTATTTTTGCTTTGGCTCAGAGCGTTTGACATAAAGTCCAAGAAAGAATCTCGCTTGCGAGATTCTCCGCCTGCGGCGGGTTGCTTTAGCAACAACTACATCTCCGCCGCAGTGCGATCCTTAGCGGAGCGTTTTTTTATAATATAGGAAAGTTTTAAGAACTTTCCTATATTATAAAAAAGCTGTTGCCTCTATCAGCAACAGCTTTTCTTATATTTTCCCTATCATACTCTAATCCAATAATTAGAGATAACTATATTGTCGTAAATGCTGATTTATTACTCTCCGCACCATCATATACGATTTATTTTAATTCATTTGCCTAATAAATGCCGCTACTGAAGGTACATTCGCTGAAAGTAAGAGCCATTTTCTTAATATATTTCCGTCTGTTTCGGCATATATCGTCTCACGAAGTTCATCGCTAACCTCTCCCTTGTATTCAAGCAATTGAAGTATTGATTGAGATATACCCTGAGATATGCCCTGAGATATACCCTTTTCCAATATCGCATCACTTCCTGTATCAATTACCTGTCCACCCATGATTGTTACCTCCTTCTTTACATTGTCTACGTTTATCCTCTTCCCTATTTATTTCGTCAAGTTCCTTTTCAGATTTTAAATATATTAAGGGATAAAAAACAACAATTCTTTATCAAACAGCCTAGCTCTTCAGTATACTAAGAATTTCCTTCTGGATATCTTCGTTACAGCTAGCTACTATGTTACTTATTCCTACATATGTAGGTTTCTCTCCCTCAACATCACTTATAATACCGCCAGCTTCCTCTAATATAATTGCTCCTGCAGCATAATCCCATAATTTTAAATTATATTCGAAATATGCATCCTGCCGCCCAGATGCAACATATGCAAGATCAAGAGCTGCCGAACCTGTTCTTCTAATATCTAATGTTTGTTTATAAATTTCTGTAATCTTTCTAAAAACATTTTCCGCTATTTCTTTGTAGTATGGTGAAGTTCCGACAGCCACTAAACATTCGGATAAATCTTTCTTTATTGTAACATTTATTTGTTGTCCATTTAAATAAGCTCCCTCACCTCTTTTAGCCGAAAACATTTCATCTGTAAAGGGATTATACACTGCTCCCCAGACAATTTTATCGCTATCTTTTAACGCCAATGAAATGGCCGATAAATTATAACCATATATGTAGTTAGTAGTTCCATCAATAGGATCTAATATCCACTGAAACTTCTGATTTTCTATTTTATCATCCATATCTGTACTATTTTCTTCCCCAATAAAACCTATCCACGGATACTTTTCCCTTAAACTGTTAAATATATATTCTTGTACTTTTAAATCTACTGCAGTTACAAAATCTGATTTTCCTTTGACATAAATATCGCAATCCTTCCGCTGTTGTCGCATAATTTCTCCCGCTGACTTCATTATCGTTTGAATATATATATAATCTACCATAAATATCTCCTTGCGTTTTAATAAGTCCCACCTATTATACATCATTAGATAGCGGCAATTCAACTTTTTTAACTTATAAAAAAGCGGCGTCTTATCTTTTTTAGCCTTTCCGGACCATAATACATTACAAGTCCAACTACCAGCGAATTGCAATATACGTTTTCACAATCTAGACATTCCAATATATAAGTAAGAAGTATTGTTATTACAGTCGCAATAATAACTTTTAATCCCGTAAATCTCATCCAATACCATACTTTTCCTAAAACTCTATTTTCGCAGTGTGCCTCGGCAAAATAGCGAGTAAATAACGCATTAGAAATTCTTGAAAATGAATTGTCCGAATATGTTTTCAACGCTTTACTATATATTCCTCTATCCCTACCATATCTCCAAAAAACTCTCGAACAGTACTTAATATCATTTTCTCTTAATATAATTGTTCCTCTAAAATATGCTATCTCATCACTATTCGGAACTGACTTAATGATAACTCTATCCTTGTATTTTCCAAGTTCCTTATACAAACCAACTACCCCACTCATATATGCCTGCTTAAAACGCTCATTAGAAGCGTTTTCTCGCGCAACTCTCGGAGAGTTCTTACCAATTATGAGCAATTGAAAACACAATCTTGGATATCTATCTAATAACATTTTCAACTGCTCTTTATCTTCTATAATATCCATTATAGTTCTTGCATGAAAAGATGCCATTTTTATAGTAATATGTTCAGTAGGATTCAATTCTTTCACGATATCCATTATAACTCTAAATTTATCTGGACCATCTTTCAATATATAATCATTTCTAGCTTTATTATCTTCTTCGCTAACAGCGATACCCACTGTGAATTCTATTATATTTATGTAGCTTTTCTTAGCCCTATCGTACTCTTTATATAAATAAATACTTAGAATTTTCTTCTCTACAAGAAATCTAATCACATTTATATAGGCCCCATCTTTTTCACCTAGCCATGGCGCTGTTGCAAGCAACTTTGATAATCTGTGAAAAATGTCCCATTCTACATACTGATCAAGTTGAAAACACTTCTTACCCTTATAATCAACATTATGCTTTTTTATTCTATCCGAACATAATTTCTCCCAATCGAATTCAAAGGATACTCCACCATACTTAACAAAATAGGCGATTATATCTATCACGCTTCCATAATTATATTCCGTTCTAGCCTCCGTATCCACTTTTTTTCATTCTAAGAATTTCCATTGCTTTGTCTGTATTGTCTCTAGATGGATTAGCTCCTTCATATTTTTTATTCAAATTCCGTTTTATACATCCTATAAGGTGTACATCTAGCCACATTTTTATCTGATGAAATATATATATCATATACATACCTTCTCTCTAATTAATCATACCATCTTTTCCAATGTCTTATAGTCAATCTTACCACTCTGAGTTAGTGGCATTTCATCTAGCACGATAATCTTGATAGGAATCGAATACTCTGGTAATTCCTTTCTCGCAATACCTAATAAATCTGATATCATTTGCTTAACGTCATCGCTCTTATTATGCAAAGACACAAATGATACTAATGCATTTATTTTATCTACATCCTTTACTGCGATTGTACCACATAAATGCACTTTTGCATTGTTCATAAATAATTCTTCTACACGCATTGGAAAGAGCTTGTACACAACAGAATCGGCAGCTTTTGTTATGTAAATTCTTTTGATTCTTCCCTCGAAATGAATAAAACCATCTTCATCTATTAAACCTAAATCGCCTGTATGTAACCACCTTTTCCCGTCACTATGCTCTTTTATTGTTTCATTTGTTGCTTGCTCATTATTGTAGTACCCAATCATTGTATTTGGTGCATTAAAACAAAGCTCTCCGATTTCATTAATTTTAACTTCATTACCACTATCTACATCTACAACTTTTACATTAACCGACGGCAATGGAATTCCTATCGTTCCCAACTTATATGCATGATTCATACCGGTACACACAGTAGCACCAAGCTCAGTCATTCCATATCCTGTTACATATTTCACATTTGCTCCGTGATTTTTCAAAAAATTATTAACAAGCTCTTCCTTCTCTATACTGATTGACTCACCACCACCGGCAAAATTAACAAGAAAATCCATTTTCACGTTTGTAACTTCCATCAACGAGTCTAAGATGACTGGTCCTGAAACAAAGTGATTGGGTCTATATTTATAAAAAGCTTCTGACACCTTCTTCGCATCTGGAAGAATCCAAATTATTTCTTCTATACCTAAAAAAAGTGGCAAATGAACTCCCACACTTATACCAAAACCCACAAAAGGTGGTAACATGTTCAGGTAGGTAGTGGCACGTTCAAACTTCATCCCAGACATTTTATACTGCTGAGCCACAGCGTTTAAATTGTAGTTACTGAGCATTACACCTTTAGCTTCTCCCGTACTTCCACTTGAATATACAATTACAGCTGGTATATTCTTTTCAAATGGCTCATCTTGTAGTACTAATCTATTTTTCCCTTTTCTTATAAACTCTTTATACGAAAGATATCTATTGTCAATTTTTGTTTGCTTACTCTTCAAACTATATCCTATTCGCATAATCATTTTCATAGAATCACTCGGTGAAATTACAATCACATTCGTCAATTCTAATTCATCTCGAATATTATTTATTTTTTCGAGCGCTATATTCAATACAACCAGAGCTTTAGATTCTGTATTTTTTACTGTTTTTACTATTTCCTGCTCCGAAAGTGTTAAGTACACCATATTAGCTACTGCACCCAGTCTATTTAAGGCATATATGCAATATATAACCTCTGGAGTGTGCATAGACATAATTGTAACCACATCTCCTTTTTTCACACCTATTGACTGAAAAGCTTTAGCCGCCTTTTCTATATTTTTAAATAATTCACCGTATGATATCCTCTTACCAAAATAATTCAGTGCCTTATTATGCATATAATCTTTGTTATTATCATAAATACATTGATACATAGTTTTTTCAGGAATTTCTGTATTAATCGCCTCTTCACTATAATATTTCGACCATGGCTTATCCACCGATGGATATCCTGTTAACTTCTTCTCTTCCGTCTGCATTTTCTTTCCTCCTTGCACTGCCATATGCTCTATTTTTATACAAAAAAGCATTTCTTTTGTTTGGTATCAACTTATTTAGATACACAAATACCTCATCAGGTTCTATAACCCCCTTCACACGATATTTCGTATGAAGTTCCAAATCATAATCATAAAATTTGACTTCTGCCATCAGATTATCTATATGTTTTTTCCAATACTCATCCGCTTCGTTACCATATGGATATTCTGAACGTTTGCATTTACCATATCGCTCCATTATCTCATATTGCATAGTAGCCATTTTGTCCCTCAACATTGCAAGACCTTCCTCTTTTTCAAAGGCGCATATATCAAAGGCTTCTTCCATAATTCCATATGCTTTATCTCCATCACGATATGTTGCAATCGGAACAACTAACGAGCCACTTTCTTTTGCAACATCATATACTCCCGGAAACAATCCACTTACAAGCTGATTCGGCGACTTATTCCATGTACCCTCTGGGTACATAATCACACTTGCTCCTTGCTTTAACGCATATATCATTTTTTCTTTAGAAGCCATTCTACTCTCTTTATTTGTTCGATCTATTAATATTAAGCCTGCCAACCACGCCGTTATTCCATCAAGTGATTTAAAGACTTGTGACAAACTGCCATTTAAAACATATGCCTGTCTCTTTGCCATAACTACTGTATGTTCTACATCCTCTCTGAATCCATGCGTTGCAGCAAATATAACTGGATTTTTAGGTATTTTAGCTCGTCGTAAAACTTTCAACTTTGAATTAGGCGTCACAAACGGAACTATAAATCTAAGTATTGGGCTAATTATCTTTCTTAGTCTAATGCTTCTTTTTGATAGCACCTTTTGTGGATTATTATCTAAAAGTCTTTCAAGAAACTTATTATACATTTTTCATCTCACACATTTCGTCTTTTGCTTATATTTCTTATACAAATTCTACTTCACAAATTACGTGCCACCATTTGGTAGCATTTTGTAGTAATTATGCCACCATTTGGTAATATTGTCAATAGAAAGGAGCTTGCTATGTATTGGAAAAGAATTGAAGATTTAAGAATAGATAATAACCTAACGCAGCAGCAAGTTGCCGACATCTTAACCTGCAAGCGTGAGGTATATAGACGATACGAAAAAGGTGTTAGAGAATTACCATTATCCTATGCTATAATCCTAGCTAAGCACTATGGTGTATCCTTGGATTATTTAGTAGGCTTAACTGATAATAAAAAACGTAGCATATAAAAGACAGCCCATACTTTTCAGTACGTGCTGTCTTTATTATTAGCTAATAATTTTTTAATTTTATTAATATCAGGTTGAGATGGTGTGAACCTCACTCCTTGCTTTAACATTCCCAATATTTTTTTAGCCTTACGGGAAATTTCACGAATCTCATGCTCACTAGTTACTTTTAGGTGATTTCCTGCTATTGCATACTCTCTTTCGATATATTCTTCAGTAACTGGAAACATATCTGCTATCAAAAACACATTCATCCTGCCATTATCAGTCTTAATAATATGTATTGTATCACATGATTTGTTTTCACTTTGCCTTTTCTCAATTATACGCTTGTATTTGTCTACTTTACTACTTAATGGAATCATCCAATATAACCCTGTCTTATTATCTTTAAAACAGTAATAATGAGGTCTGTTACCATACTTATTTGCCCTCAGATAGGGTTCTTCAACAAGTTTAAAATAACTATCTTTTATAACATAAAATCCACCTTCAACCATTTATTATCCTCCGTATTTTCATCTTATATAACAGAAAAACTCCCCATCTTTCGATGGAGAGTATTCTAGCAACCCAACCATTTATATACCGCATATTGGTCAGCGGTCATCTGACAACCCAACCATTTATATACCGCATATTGGTCAGCGGTCATCTCTACCATCATATTATCATATTTTATTGATTTGTCAATAAATCATTTTTATACGACATCCGTCAAATCTACTTCTACGATATTATACTTAAGGAATTCCGGATTACATATCTTCAACACTTCTTCCTTAATATTTCTGTCTGGATTTGATTTATCCATCAATAATATGTCCTTAGGATATAGTATATTGGCTAACTTTTGAGTCCTATAATAATCGTACTTATTGCATATCGGTGTATTATGCCGCTTAGACAAATAATCCAACATAGCCAATAAATATAAGCTTTCTGCCTGCCAATCCAATTCCCAATATATTGATATAATATCTTCTTCGAGCAGATAAAGAATGTATGATGTATCGCCCTTTCGCTTCAACTCATGACGTGCTTCACTCTTAAATAATTCAAACTCCATTCTTTTAGGTGCATTCATTTTTAAATACAATTTTTCCATAGATATATTCAGATATTTTGACAAACGATACAAGGTATCTGATGAAATTTTTCTTGCATCAGTTTTTTCCAGCTTAATATTTGATAATGTTGAATATGGCACATTTGCCTTTTTTGATAATTCATATAAAGATATCTCATATTCTTCTATCAAATCTCTAAACATATACTCACCATCCTTTTATAACCGCACATGGTCATACTAGCATAAACAATTGATAAAATCAACTACGTTCTATATCACATAATAAGATAAAAGACAGCCCATACATCACTGTACGAGCTGTCTTTTTATCATTATAATGAGTAAAACTATAAGCCGGGTTATGTTTTCGATGATCATCTATCTAGTTCCAATGTCACCACTGGAATCAAGCGACCTACCCGAAAGCGAAGCGGGCCACCTTATGCTTTCTGTTCGGTCTTGCTTCGGATGGGGTTTACATATGCCCTGTTTGTTACCAACCAGGCGGTAGTCTCTTACACTGCCATTCCACCATTACCTTCCTAAAAAGGCTGTATATTTCTGTTGCACTTTCCTTAGAGTCGCCTCCACCAGACGTTATCTGGCATCCTGCCCTATGAAGCCCGGACTTTCCTCACCTGCACCCTTTCGTTTGTGCAGCCGCGACCATCCGTCTTACTCACATGAATTTATAACATTTTCACATTTTTTTGTCAAATAAAAATATTTACACATGGAAGCATCCGCCACCTGCAAATTCTCTCAATAAGGAGTTGCTTGGTATGCTTTCACTGCTTACACCCAGGAAGTAATCTAAGAACTTAATAAGTCTCTTAGCCTCTGCATAGTATGGACTTGTAGTTGGAATGCTGAATAAAAGTGGCTCTGCATACTGCTTTAACACACTTAATTCATAGCAGAGTGCTGAGTTAAACATAACATCTGCCTCCTCCTGGAATGGGAAGATATTGTTTTCTTCACCTCTTCTAACTGAAGGCCATCTGGCAATTGTATCCTCCGCACCAGTTGCTCTGGTTCTGGCATCTCTTACCATTCTTCTTATTAATCGTCCGTCTGTTGTCGGTATACGATTGTGCTCATCTACATTTAATGTTGTCAGCGCACTTATATATATCTTAAACTTGCAATCTTTCTCCAAAGTGTAAGATAAAGCATCATTTAGACAATGTATACCCTCTATTACAAGGACATCACCATCGTTTAGCTTAAGCGTATTACCCTTGTATTCTCTCTTGCCAGTCTTGAAGTTGAAGGTTGGCATCTTAACCTCTTCGCCATTCTTTAAGGCTGTCATATCTTTATTGAACTGTTCTACATCTAATGCTTCCAAAATCTCGAAATTGTAATCACCGTTTTCGTCTCTTGGGGTTTTCTCTCTATCCACGAAGTAATCGTCAACCCCTATAGTGTGAACCTTCTTACCTAAGGTTCTAAGCTGTATAGCCAGTCTCTTTGAAAATGTAGTTTTTCCCGAAGATGATGGACCTGCAATCATTACAAACTTCACATGACTGCGCTCACAAATCTGCTGTGCAATCTGTGCAATCTTTTTCTCCTGCAATGCCTCCTGAACCAGGATTAAATCATTGATATTTCCCTTGGCAATCTGCTCATTTAAAGCACCAACAGTATTTACCTCGAGCATATCACCCCAATGGTCTGCCTCTTTTAACACACCAAAAAGCTTATTCTGCGGCTTAAATGGTGGTACAATCTCCGGCTCCTCCTTTACAGGCATCTGCAGTACAAAGCCCTCATCATACTGATAAAGCTCGAAATACTTTAAATAGCCTGTTGATGGCACCATATAACCATAGTAGTAGTCCTCAAATCCATTAAGAGAATAAACATTTACAGTTGAGCTCTTTCTAAACTTAAATAACTTCTCCTTGTCATACATACCGTGCTTCTTAAAGCGTTCAATAGCCTCGTCTGTTGGCAATGCACGCTTGGATATTGGCAGATTCTGAAATACCATCTGTGACATATGCTTCTTAACCTGTATAAGAAGGTCCTTTGTCACCTTCACATTGCCCTTTAATGTGCAATAATATCCTTTGCTCAATGAGAAATGAACTGTAATCTTCTCGATATTCTGCTTGCCGCACACGTCATAAAACGCCTTTAACATAAGAAGTGTAACGCTTCTTCTATACGCCTGATTTCCACAGGTCTCTGCCACAGTTACAAAGCTTATTTCTTTTCCGTCCTTAGCCAGCTTATTTAACTCGCAGAGCTTATTGTTCATCATCGCCAAGACTATATCATGCTTGTAATTCTTCTTATACTCTTCTGCGATTTCCATAATCTGTGTGCCTTCTGGGTACTCTCTTTCCTCACCACAAACCTTTACTCTTATATTTGCCATATGGTAAATCCTCCTTTCCGGATTATAAAATGCTAAGTGCTATATCTATCTGCTCCAATATATTACTTACTTCATGCTGCCTTTTAACACCCGTCTCTGACTTGTTGTTAGAAAGCTCATTATATATAATATTATACTTATTTTTTTCCTTCACAAGAAAATCTCTAAGAACCTGATTCTTCTCACATAAAAGAAGCCTTCCATACTTAATACACAAGGCTTCAAATACTTCCTCTGAAATGCCTTCCGGTAATTCTATTGTCCTCATATGAGCATATATGCCACTTTCTCCAGCTTTTCTTCTTCTGGCACCTATGACCACATAATACTTCTCTGCATCATATACCATACCTTCCCTGTCTATTATAAAATCCGATTTGCCAAGGAATTCTCTCACTAAATCCGCCTCTGTATGAGGTGAGAGAACAAGCTCATTAACACCCTCCAGTGCATGCTCGCCCTCACTTAGGATTTTTATAATAAGGCTTCCACCCATACCTGCAATGAGTACTGTCTGTGCCTCATTTGCATTAAGCTTATGAAGGCCGTCTGACAGCCTTGTCTCAATCTTTTCCGAAAGACCATACTCTTTAATATGCTCATCAGCCCTTGCAAGAGGTCCCTTATTTATATCAAGGGCATATGCTTTATCTGTCTTTCCTTCTAGGACCATATGTATAGGAATAAACCCGTGGTCTGTACCTATATCCGCCAGTATATTTCCCGGTGTTATAAAGTCAGCCACGAACTTCATTCTTTTTGATAATTGTACGTTTTTCATTGTATTATCTCCAATAACAGACTTTAGCTGCTATCAGGCTGATTACTTACTCCAAGTAGTCCTTAAGCTTTTTACTACGGCTTGGATGCTTAAGCTTTCTAAGTGCCTTAGCCTCAATCTGTCGTATTCTCTCTCTTGTGACATTAAAATATTTTCCAACCTGCTCCAATGTCAGTGGATGTCCGTCCTCCAAACCAAAGCGCATCTTCAAAACCTGCTTCTCTCTATCTGTTAATATGGACATTGCATCCTCTAACTGTTCTCTTAGAAGCATATATGTTGCCGCCTCAGCCGGTGTAACAATATGCTCATCCTGAATGAAATCTCCAAGATGACTATCCTCCTCCTCACCTACTGGTGATTCTAAAGATACCGGCTCCTGAGCTACCTTTAATATCTCTCTTACACGCTCCTCCGGCATACCTATCACTTCGCCAATTTCCTCTGGTGATGGCTCACGTCCCAGCTCCTGCACCAGCTGTCTCGACACTCTTGTCACCTTATTTATGGTCTCCACCATATGCACAGGGATTCGTATAGTTCTGGCCTGGTCAGCTATGGCACGCGTGATAGCCTGTCTAATCCACCATGTTGCATAGGTACTAAACTTATATCCCTTTCTATAGTCAAACTTCTCTACAGCCTTTATGAGACCAAGATTTCCTTCCTGTATAAGGTCCAGGAAAAGAAGACCTCTTCCTAAATACTTCTTTGCTATACTTACAACAAGTCGAAGGTTAGACTCAGCCAAGCGCTGTCTGGCATCCTCGTCACCCTGCTCCATCTTCATAGACAATTCAATTTCCTCTTCTGATGACAAAAGTGGTACCTTACCGATTTCCTTTAAATACATCTTAACCGGATCATCCAAGCTGGCTCCCTCAAGCATTGACTGCTCAAGCTTCTCCATATCTAAGTCCTCAGGCTTTATATCATCCTCAAGATCCTCCAGCTTATCAAATTCATCAATGTCCATATTATCGAAATCCTCATCCGGCGATATCATAAGCACATCTATTTTTCTCTTTTCAAGCTCGTCCATTATCTGATCATATAAACCTGAATCAAGCTGTATCCCCTGAAAATATGATGGTATGTCATCATACTCTATGACATTTTTGTTCTTTTCTGCCACCTCGATGAGCTTTGCCATACACTCATCAAAAGACACGTTCATCTCTTCCATTTGTTCCTCCCGTTATCCCATTATAAACTTATATGAATTTTTGAAATCTCTGTCTGCTCCTTCATAATATTTTGAAGCTCTGTCAAATCTGTAACTGTACGGTTTCTATAATCCACACTATTCTTCTTTACAGTAATAACTGTATCATTTAAGGTTTTCTCCTTTTCCTGCAGAGAAATTCCTTCTAAAAGTCCCGTATTAAAAAGACTGGCAACCTCTGACTGCTCCTCCTCACTATTAAAGTGATTAATGATGCTGGCAGGATTAAGATTTCCTGACTCCAACTGTTCAAACAGCATATCTGCAACCACGTTAAATGGCTCCTCTATAAAATCCTTTTTCGTAATAAATCTTTTCACCTTGCCATAGAGCTCTGGCTCGTCAATCAGCCAAGTTATAAGAGTCTTTTGCGCCGCTCTGACACCATCATCCTTTGGCTGCTTTTTACCATCAGATTTATATTTTTGCTCATCTTCGCTTTTTTCATACTTGTAATTCTTTGGTTCGTATGTCAAAGCCTTACGGCTTACAGCCTTAAGAAGGCTGTCCTTTGGTATATTGTATTCACTGCTTACTGTGTCAATATATACCATACGTTCAAGCTCATCTTCTATCTCCACAAGCTTTGATACACACTCATTCATAAACTTTGTAGCTTCTTCCGGCTTAGACATATCCAGATTCTCTCTAAACTTGTCCAACTGGAAAAGCAGATAGTTTCTGGCATTATCGATTCTTTTCTGGTATTCATCTGCTCCCAATGCCTTAATAAATTCATCCGGGTCCTTGTGTGGACGCATATCGATTACCTTGACATTTAAGCCTGAAGATTTGAGCATAGGTATAGCTCTAAGAGCCGCCATAACACCTGCTCCATCACTGTCAAATGTTATATATACATCCTCAGCATATCTTTTTATAAGATTTGCCTGTCTAGGTGTATGTGCTGTACCAAGGGATGCTACTGCATTATTAAAACCGGCCTGATGAAGAGATATAACATCCATATATCCCTCACATATAAGTATCCCATCCTTCCTAGAGCTTCTGGCAACATTCATTCCATATAAGTTTCTACTCTTATCAAAAAGGCTTGTCTCAGGTGAATTTAAATACTTAGGCTTTCCATCACCCATAACACGACCGCCGAAACCTATTACCCTATTATTTATATCCATAATAGGAAACATTACACGGTTATTAAACTTATCATATACACCCTTTTCAGAGAATGTGAACAGACCACTTTCCTTTAACACATCATCTGTGTATCCCTTGCTCTTTATAAAACGATATAAATCGTCACTATAATTTGTCGAATATCCCAAACCAAAGCTTCTTATGGTCTCATCTGTAAGGCCTCTTCCTTTAAGATACTCATAGGCTCTGGCACCCTTTTCACTTTTTAACTGCTTATGAAAATATAGTGCTGACTCCTTGTGTATCTCAAGAAGCTGCGACTTCAAATCTGCCTTCTTTTTTTCTTCTGCCGAGTATTCTTGCTCAGGTAAATCCACTCCTGCCTTATCTGCAAGAAACTTCACTGCTTCCGGAAAGTTCATATTTTCATACTTCATTACAAATGTGAAGGCATTTCCTCCCTGGCCACATCCAAAGCAATAATACATCTGCTTTGCAGGTGTCACCGAAAAGGATGGCGACTTCTCATTGTGAAATGGGCACAATCCAAAATATGTGCTTCCCTTTTTTGTAAGCTTCACATATGACGAAACTACATCCACTATATCATTTCTACTTCTGATTTCTTCAACTAAATCATCTGAATAATACATACTCTCGCTCTTCCCGTCTAAAGTAAAAAATAATTAAATCCAAAACTTAGGTACAAATATTTCCTCAAATTTTGAAACTGAATACTGGTCACTCATACCGGAAATATAGTCGCAAACAACTCTCTCCGGCACCTGTCCCAAATCATAAATAAGATGAATAAATTCCTTTGGCATCTTATCCTGATTTTTCAAATAATATTCATAAAGGCTCTTTAACATACTCTCAGCCTTTGACTCCTGTCCCTTTGCAACAGGATTTTTATAAACGCTTTCAAACATGTATGCCCTAAGACCTTTCATAGCTGTCTCATACTGGTTAGACATACATATATCCGCTTTGTCCATACTGTTTGAAACCACATCTCTTATGAGACCATCGAGACGACTTTTTGTAGAATTTCCCAGAATATCTGTAAACTGTCTGGGAATATCCTCCTCCTTTAAAATGTCAGCTCTAATAGCATCATCAATATCATGGTTTATGTAGGCAATCTTATCTGACAGACGAACCACTTTGCCCTCTAATGTAAATGGATTTCCTGATGTTCTATGATTTAAAATCCCATCACGGACCTCCTTTGTCAGATTCAAACCGCTGCCATCCTTCTCAAGAAGCTCAACAACTCTGACACTCTGTTTATAGTGGGCAAACCCAAGACTACATACTTCATTGAGAGCTCTTTCACCTGCATGACCAAAAGGTGTGTGCCCCAAGTCATGTCCCAATGCTATAGCCTCTGTTAAATCCTCATTAAGACTTAACGCCTTGGCTATAGACCTGGCAATCTGTGCAACCTCCAGCGTATGTGTAAGTCGTGTTCTGTAATGGTCTCCTGCTGGAGCAAGGAAAACCTGTGTCTTGTGCTTCAGTCTTCTAAATGCCTTGCTGTGAATAATTCTATCTCTGTCTCTTTGATAAACAGTTCTCATATCACACTGTTCCTCAAAAATATCACGTCCCAGAGAATCTTTACTGTGAGCAGCATATTTACTCAATGTCAATTCTTCACATTGCTCAAGTTTTTCCCTAATATTCATTATATTCCCGTTCCTCCATTTTTATGACAAATATCTATAAATTGCAAGCTGTCTCTAAAGCAATCTTCATCATATCTGTAAATGATTTCTGTCTCTCCTCAGCTGTTGTCACCTGCTTTGATACAAATGAATCTGAGATAGTAAGCAGGCACGCTGCATTCTTGCCACATACACTTGCATTGTGGAACAATGCAAAGCTCTCCATCTCCACTGCAAGGCATCCCTTTTGACTATATAAATCCTTATAGTACTCTCCGTCACCTTCTCTGTAGAATACATCTGATGAATGAATGCATCCCTCATGAACATCTATAGAAAGCTTCTTTGCAGCTTCTTTTATCTTGTTATTTAAGTTTTCTGACGGATATGTCTTGTCCTTGTCATATCCACTCTGCGTCTTTGCAAATGATGACTCTGAAAAGGCTTCTGTAGCCAATACAACATCATATACCTTAGCCTCCTCACAATATGAGCCTGCTGAACCTATTCTTATGATATTTTCAACATCATACTGTGTATATAACTCGTACGAATAAATACCTATTGACGGCATTCCCATGCCCGACCCCATAACAGAGACTTCTTTTCCATTATACTTGCCTGTGAAGCCGTACATATTTCTAACTTCGTTAAACTGCTTTACATCCTCTAAAAAAGTTTCAGCAATAAATTTTGCCCTAAGCGGATCGCCCGGCATCAAAACCGTCTTCGCTATGTGTCCTAATTCTGCACTATTATGTGGTGTTGCCATATTATACTCCTCCTAATTTTCTTATAATTTCCAATAATTAAATTAATTTACCGAATCAAATTACAATTATCCCTCATTTTACCATATTTCAAAGAGAAAATCTATATTTTTATTCCTTTATATTAAATTTGAAAAATATCTATTATTATTCATATGAAGGCTAGCTTTTATTTTTAATTTATGTTACAATTTTTTTGTATTATGCTTACATATAGTATATTTTAAGAAGTAACTATAGAAAGGACTATTCCCCCCTATGAGCAACGGCTTTGTTTATCCGAAGGAACCAAAACGTCCGGTTCCAAGACCAACTGAAGAAGAGATAAGAACGCGTTCACCTCTTCCTGAAGACAGCTTATGGTTCACACATGATCCTGCAGTTTATCACGACCAGGCTACAGGAAAATACTACATATACGCAACAGATGCATTAGGACTTGAAAGTGATGATTTAATTAATTGGAAGCGCATTGGAAAAATTGTTCCTACACCTTCAGCTGATGCTAAAGAATGGACAGGTAGCGATGGCATTTGGGCTCCAGATATTGTTAAAGTAGGTGACGAATATCGTCTCTACTGCTCTAACTCAAGATTCGGAGTGCAGGTTTCATCTATATTTATGGCCACATCAGATAAGGCCTGCGGACCTTTTACACCACAAAAGTCCGTATTTAAATCTGACACTAGTATGCCGGTAAACGCAATTGATGCCAACATCATTGAAGATGCAAAGACAGGCAGACAATATATGGCGTACGGTTCATTCTGGGGTGGCGTACATATTATTGAGCTTGATAAAGAAACAGGCTACGCAAAAGAAGAAGGCTTAGGTAAGTGTCTTGCCAGACGACCTTTATGTTTTGACGGAGCCATTGAAGGTCCATATATTATATACAACCCTGATACAGAATATTATTATCTTTTTGTATCATATGGCTCTCTTAAATATGACTACAACATCAGAGTTGGTCGCAGCAAAGATGTTACTGGTCCATATGTTGACCACAACGGCAGGGATTTAACTGATTTAGGTGATAGAGACTGTACTCTTGGATATATGCTTGCTTGTGGCTACAAATTTGATGATGCAAGAGGTTGGATGGGACCTGGCCACAATTCTGTTCTTCATGATGACGATGGAAGATGGTATGTTGTTCACCACGTTCGTCCTCACAACTTTAGATATGGCGATATTTCTACAATGCATGTCCGTCAGATTCTTTGGAGTGATGACGGATGGCCACTTGCTTCTCCTGAAGTATATACAGGCGAGAAAGTTCAGCCGGTAACTGCAGATATGATTCCTGGTTCATACGAGCGCATTAAGTTAGCTCCTACTGTTCCACAGGGTATCTCAGTTTCAGTTCCATTGGAGCTCTTACCAGATGGCAAGCTGATTTGCTGTTCTGTTATGGGCAGATGGGAACTTGTAGATGAATATACATTAAATCTTACATATGGCGATGATACAGAGATTGTAAAATTGCTTCCAGTTTGGGATTATGAGGTATGGAAACCTACTCTTGCTTTCACTGGAACAAATCAGGATCATATCTGTATCTGGGGTAAAAAAAGATAGATTGTTTGTCAAGGGGTAATATTTTTTTTATTTCATTATATGACAGTATAATTCCCACTCTTTTAGCAAAATATCTACTTATGAACTTAAGTAAATATTTTGAGAGGAGTGGGATTTTTATGTCTGTATATAAAGTGGAAATATGCGGTGTCAACACAAGCAAACTTCCTATCCTTACAAATGCTGAAAAAGAAGAATTATTTGACAAAATCGAACAGGGCGACATGACTGCCCGAGAACAATTTATTAATGGTAATCTAAGACTTGTCTTAAGCATTATTCAACGATTTAATAATGCCTCTGAAAATGTCGATGACCTATTTCAAATTGGTTGTATCGGTTTAATAAAGGCTTTAGATAATTTCGACCGTTCATTAAATGTAAAATTCTCAACCTATGCTGTACCTATGATAATAGGTGAAATACGTCGCTATTTAAGAGACAACAATAGTATACGAGTGTCTCGCTCTTTAAGAGATATAGCTTATAAAGCCATATATGCCAAAGAGCATCTGACAAAGAAAAACCTAAAGGAGCCTACCATATGTGAGATTGCACAGGAAATCGGTGTAGATTCCGAATCTATCGTAGCTGCCCTAGATGCCATACAAAGCCCAGTTTCCCTCTACGAACCAGTCTATTCAGATGGTGGTGACACGCTCTATGTCTTTGACCAAATAAGTGATAAAAAGAATAGAGAGGAAAATTGGGTGGAGGAAATATCTCTAAATGAAGCAATCAAACGCCTGCCCAGCCGCGAAAAGGAAATTATCGATTTGCGCTTTTTCAAAGGTAGAACCCAAATGGAGGTGGCTGATGAAATTGGTATCAGTCAGGCACAGGTAAGCCGTCTTGAGAAAAGTGCATTAAAGTCTATGAGAAATTACCTGAGGGATTAAACTAAAGAATAAATCGGATATGTCTGCAGGGACCTTCTTCCCTATAGCACAAAACGCATGTCACAAAGCGACATGCGTTTTTTCGTATTTTTCATTGTACATTTAATTATTGCACTCATTTATATTTCTTTATATGGCTTTCTACCGCAACACTTCTTCTCAGTACAATATCCTGCCACTTCACACTTTGGCATAAAATAATTGTCTACAAGATATGCCCATTCCTCAGAATATTCTCTAAGAGCTGTCATTAAATCCTTCATAAGCTGTCTATATTCCCAGTAAGCTCTAGTACAAAGTCTCTGATGTGACATTTCAATAAGATTTCTCACATTTCTCTTGTCCACAATCTTTGTTCCCATACCAAGAGGAAGTAGCATAGCGGCATCCTCTCTTGGCACACCATAGTTTGCCTCAAGGTCGCTGCACGCCTTTGTGATAGCTTCCATAGTCTCTACATATATTTTCTTTGCTTCCTCATTCTTCTCCACTGTAGGTGGGATAACGTAAGAAAAGTCCTTGTAATTAATATATCTTGTACTTGCCTGCAATCTTGTTGGTGCTCCACCGATATGTGTATACCATTCTCTGATAACTCTGGCTGAATATCCATCCAAAATCATCTCAACACCCACATATTCCATAACACGGTGATGACCTGACTTTATACAATCAATACCTCTTGCATAATTCTTTTCCATATCATCTATATTAGCACCCCAGCATACACCCGCACGCTGTCCCATAAGTGTAATCGGATTCTTAGGTGTCTCCTGTATAATCGTTACTTTTCCCATCGTCTTTCTCCTCGTTTATTAAAATGCTTTTGCAATCTTTTTTCTGTCTAACAATATACCATTTATTTAAACAGAAAACAAGAGCAGGCTTCCTCCTACTCCTGTCTATCTATTATTCTTTTATATAGTTCTATTCCATTATATAGTCCTACTCTTTTATATATTTGCCCGGAACCTGCTCATATGTCTTTCCGAAGCGATAATATTTTATCGTTCCACCCTTTGCTATGTTATCCTCAACCTGTGGGTCAAACACATAAATAACGCCGTTAACATTCATTTCACACCATGCGTGACCTGTGTATCCGCCACCAGCCTTGCTTGTCTGACCTCCTACTACATAGCAGTCCAAACCAATTGCCTGCATAAGCATTGCAAACGCAGCCGAATAATCGTCACACACACCTATATGACCTTTTAATATTCCATAGGCACTTACCTGGTACTTATATCCATAAAAATATGCTTCAATGTAATCATATACATACTCATTGTGACCATAGCTACAGCTGTTAATGAGATAATCATAGCACGCTTTTACCTTTTGATATGTTGACATACCCTCCTTAAATATCTCACTAAAAAGCTTGTCCATAAGCTCATTTAATGGTGTAAAATCGCTTCTTGTAGGATTTAATGCAGCTGAATTTAAAACCTTTTCTAATGACCCACCCGACTGTGTCGGTGCCTGTGTAGGTGCCTGTGTTGTTTCCTCCGGTAGCGGCTCATCCTGCAAATACTTACCACTTACAAATCCTGTTTTACCACTATATTCAATACGATACCATCCAGTCTGTTCAGCCTTGCCGGTAACCTTCACCTGCTGTCCCTTTTTAAGAGAACCAATTTTATCATAATCAGCAGACGGACCACTACGAACATTTAAACTGGTTGTAGAATACATAGTCTTTTCTATATCAGTTATGACAACAGCTGTCGTTGTCTCCTCCTGAGTTGTTGCTTCCTCTTTAGTGGTGGTTATCTCTTCAGTTGCTTCTACTGTTGTTTCTATTATTGTTTCTATTGTTGTTTCTTCCTTGATTGTGGTGTCTTTTGTTGCCACCTCCTGTGTTTTGTCCTCACCAGTTGTTGCGTCTCCGATTGTAGTCATCTCTTCAGTAGAGTTATCTGTTGATTTTTCTTCATTATTGGATGCTACTTTTGTTGTTGACTCTTCATCATTTATGGACATATCCTCTGAGGTTTTCTCCCCTTCTTCCTCTGCCATTTCATTTGACACAGTAGACTTTAACCAATCTATATCATTATCAGGTGCGCCTTCACTTTTGCTACATGATGTAAATAACAAGCAGATTATAGATAAAAGGAATATGTATGTTGCTCTAATCCTATTACGACTCATATACACGTCCTCCTTTGTATAATTCACGAATAATTTCATTAATTATATCATAAAGGACAACTATTCGCTATAAATAATTTTGGTGTTATATTTAACTATAGCTTCTCTATATTCTTTACTACTTAATAATTTATCTTTGCACTTTGGAAATTGAAATGGATTTTCTTGAATTCTATCATAGATTTTAGAAATAGAATTAATAAGATGTATTGTCGCTTGTTCACTCTTGAAATTATAGAGCAAATGAAAAATCAGATTATCTAATAATTCATCTGCTCTCTTAGTGATTATCAATTTATATGCCATAAACATGCCATAATTATACCATATCTTCAAGGACTTTTTTCATTTTTATATGCTCACAATATTCTTCGTAATATATTTCACCTTCGCCCACATATCCAAGCTTCTCGTAAAATTCTTTCGCTCTCACCTGTGCTGACAATGTAGTCTTATAAATTCCTAACGCTTTCACACGAGCCTCTGCTTCTTTAACAATTTTAGCACCAATACCCTGCCCACGATATTCCTTTATCACAGCAATCCTTCCTATGGCATAGGTATCATCAGCTACAGGAAAATATCTGCACATAGCAATAGCCTTGTCCTTATCATACATTACCAAAAACATACAATTATTATCAATATCATCAAACTCTTCTTTAAAGTTCTGCTCCACTACAAACACATCTGTACGTATATCTACAATGTCCTTATGCATAAAGTCATATTCTTTGATTATCATATATCTTTTGCTCCTTTAAACGTCATAAAACATATAACCTATTATATCATTTGGGGACGATAAGATAAATAACTATTTATATTTCTACAAATTGCAGTTTATGGGTAAATTGCAGCATCATAAACATTTGTGATTTAAGTGTATGATAAAGAAAAGGTGCGTAAATATTAATACCCACGCACCCTTTTCTATATGAAGATTTATAACACAAATGTTTATGATGCTGAATATACGTTTTCGATGGGTACAGCGTAAATAAGGCTTCCGACACGGGCGAAGAAGCGTAAATATAAAAAGAGCTACAAGCGATTGAATTTTTATTCATGTGTAGGAAAATTAGATTATCTTAGAAACTTGCCCCATAAAGGAGTAGCGATTTGCCAACAGGAGGTTGGCAAAAGGCGCGCCCATGCCACGGAGGGCATGTAAGCGCCGGTCACGAACCCTGCAAATAAAGTAACGTGCAAGGTTCTTAGATAATCTATT
>JAFSIA010000020.1 GCA_017440045.1 Lachnospiraceae bacterium | reverse complement strand
GGGATAAATGGAGGTCTTAACGCCGATATAGAAGAAGTCCAGCAGACCACCCTCGCGGAGGATCTCACCGTAGGAGTGGTAAACAGGGCTGTCGGGATTCATAAATGCATCCCACAGTTCCTGGTGGAACAGGCCGCCCATGGGCAGGTTAGACAGCAGACAGCCGAATGCGATGCCTACCATCAGCAGGGGCTCGACTTACTGTAAAGGCTGTGGCGAGAAGATTGCAGAAGGCAAAACAGTTCAAAGGTTGAATGCGGTTGCTGTAAAGATTGATGAGAATGCCGGGGTGGAAAATGTCACATTTCACCCTGCAGAAGGGATAATTGTTCCTGAGGATGCTTCTGTCGAGGTTACTAATCAAAAGATCGGGCTTGACCCCATCCTTTCTATACTTGAACCGGAGAAAACTATTTCTGCAAATCACTTTGGCTCATCAGTGCTTGCAGATGCTATTTATACCCATACCAATGGCACGGAATATCGTTCCGGCGAATTTGTCTTGATTGATGGTGAAAAATATTGTATCGGCAAATATGACGGAGAAGGCTCTGTGCTTCCGATGATCAGCTTGTCAGACGGCGTGATGCGTGACTTCGATATGTTAACATCGCAGTTCAAGGAGAAAGACGGATTTCGGACAAATCTTAAACAGACAGATGATGAGTTTATTCGTATAGATGGAGTCCTTTATAATACTCCGGTTTCCTACACAAATGTGGATGGCACTCACATGATGATTTTATATCATGAAGGAAAACCGGCAGGAATGATTAATGAAGGTCTGATTGAGCTTTACGATGATCTTACTCCAACCAAAGCGTCCACTATGGGTTCAAGATATCTCGGTTCTGTTACTCCTGATATTAATCTTGATGAATTCAATTTGAAGCCCGGTAAAAAGTACGATTTTTATTTGATTGGAGCAAATGATATTACGCTGCGGTCGGGCACTGGTGAAGCACTTTTTACGGATAACGATGGCAAAAGAGAGAAAATTGGTACAGTTTCGCAGACATTTGATCTTAGAACATTAGACTTGTCACCATCGCTGTTTGATGACACGGACGAAATGCAATATATAGCATTGCATTTTTCTGATGACGATTACACGAACTTGAATGTAGCAGATCTCGCTTTTGGTGAAGTAAGCCTATCTGAGGATAAATCACAACTCTATACAACATTTTTAACCTACCATTTCTCGCCCTTCGCTGTGTATGCTGTTAGAGAGGCGCAAGAATCGGAAATTAAGGTAATCATGACCGACTCATCAAGTATCTCTAATGTCGGCGGCGCAGATGATACCGATGTAAAGGTTGATTCCAACAACCTGACTTGGCTGTGGATTTCAATTGCTGCTGTACTTCTTGTAAGTGCTTCTGCTGTTTTTGTAATCATAAAAAAGAAAAAATCAAAGAACTAAACAAGTAATCGCAGAATATGGGCAAGTATATAGTATAGATAGCAAAGCGGATATAAAATAGGCGTACACTTATTATTCTAAGTGTGCGCCTATTTTGGTGAGTAATCGAAGTTGTTTTGTAACTACGATATACTTAGATGGTATATTCTCTTCTCTTAGCGTAAAAGAAAGGCTGTAACTGACTTTTTGAATTGTAGGTAACAGTATGGATGTCAGTTGGAGCTAAATCGTCCATAGCTTTTTCTAACTCACCAGCAAAATCTGTATTACTTTTTTTGTAATAGAGTTCCTGCTGATCTGTGTTTCTTTTTTCGCGTTTAAGTGTTGAGACTATGGTTACCATCTGTATTGGGGCTACATTGAAATCGTTGTAAAATCCGTTTACTGCAATAATCCCTCCCTGGTTGCATATTTCGAACGTGACCTAAAAAAATAAATTACTGGTACCTATTTACTATATCGGAAGAAAGTCTGCTATAGTTAACTCTTTATATAAAATTTTTTGTCCAAATTTTAAAATTGAAACGCTATATTAATATAGGACTAAAAAAGAAGGTGATTGTTCGTTTTAACATTTCGTAAACAAATATATGCTAATTTGTGTAAGATGGTGATAATTGTAGCAAAAGTTGCTGAAATATAGAAAGTCGAGGTGTTTGTATGTTTAAGATACTTATAGTGGAAGATGATAAGGATTTAAACAAGACTGTTTGCACTCATTTAAATAATAATGGATATGAGGCCATAGGTACCCTGTGTGCACAGGATGCATATGATGCTATGTATGAAAACAAATTTGATATGATTATATCAGATATTATGATGCCTGGTGTAGACGGTTTCGAATTTGCAGAAGCGGTACGAGATATGGATAAGGAGATACCAATTCTTTTTATGACTGCGAGAGATGACTTTGAATCGAAAAGAAAGGGATTTAGAGTTGGAATCGATGATTATATGGTAAAGCCTATTGACTTAAATGAGCTGTTACTAAGGATAGAGGCTCTTCTTCGCAGGGCCAAAATAGCAACAAGTAAAAAAATAACAATCGGCAGGTTGACCCTTGATGCTGAGGAGAGAACTGCATCTATAGGAGAGGATGAGATTAATCTTACAGTAAGAGAGTTTGACATTATTTACAAGCTATTGTCTTATCCAAAGAAGACATTTACAAGAACTCAGCTAATGGAGGAGTTTTGGGATGCAGATTCGATGTCTGGACCTAGAGTCGTGGATGTGTATATGACAAAGCTTAGAGATAAGTTTTCGGAATGCGATGATTTTGAGATACAGACAGTACATGGATTAGGATATAAGGCGGTAATTAAATGATAAAAAAGATAAAGCAGTATGGAAAGAAAAAGCTGTGGAGTTCCGTAGGCAATTTTATAATTTTTTTCGTAATGACAGGATTTATTGTTACCTGTAATTTTATTTTGTTTTTTAATATTGCTGATTTTGACGAACAGGATATGAGAGCAGCTGCGCCAGTAACATTTATAAATGTTATAGTCATAACAGTTTTATTTTGGATAATTGATAGTATAAGAAGATATCTTACGGTGAAAAGGCCGCTGAAGCGAATGCTGGAGGGTATGAATCGCATTATAGAAGGGGACTTCGGCGTAAGAATCCCCTATATAAAGGGTTTGAGTAGTGATAATGAATTTAATATCATTATAAAGGGATTAAATCATATGACAGAGGAGTTATCTAGTGTTGAAACTTTGCGAACTGATTTTATTGCAAATGTGTCTCATGAGCTAAAGACTCCATTGGCGGTTATACAAAATTATGGCACTATGCTTCAGGCAGATGGATTATCTGAGGCTGAGAGGTTAGAATATGCCAAGGCAATAACTGTGCAGACAAGGAAATTATCAGCCCTTATGACTAATATTTTAAAGCTTAATAGGTTGGAGAATCAACAGATATATCCGGAAAAGAAGAAGTACAATCTGACAGAGCAGCTTTGTCAGAGTCTTCTTATGTTTGAGAACAGCTGGGAGCAAAAGGAATTGGAAATCGAAACAGATTTCGATGAGGATGTAATGATTTTTCAGGATGAGGAATTGTTGAACCTCGTGTGGAATAATCTTATTTCTAATGCTATTAAGTTTAGCGAAAAAGGTGGCAAGGTATCAGTGTCAATAAAAGAAAGTGAAGGTCAGATAAAGGTTACTGTGGCTGATACAGGCTGTGGCATAAGCCCGGAAATTGGAAATCATATATTTGATAAGTTTTACCAGGGAGACACATCTCACGCTACAGAGGGAAATGGTTTGGGGCTGGCACTTGTCAAAAGAGTTATAGACATCGTCAGCGGAGATATTTCTGTTAAAAGCGTACAGGGAGAAGGTACTATATTTACCGTTCTTCTGAAAGGAGATATGTAATGAAGGCGTGGATAAAAAGTAATTGGAAATCAATATTAAAGAAAATATTGTATCCACATGGTGCGCTAATAATTTTTTTGATTATATTATCCACAGTAGCACTAATATACTCTTTGGCATTTAAGGATGCAAATCAGATAGTTGCATATGTGACATATTTTGTGTCAGCATACACATTGACCGTTGCAGTAATTAGAACTCCACCGATTATAAAAAAGATAAAGGCTATGCTTTATGCCAACCGATATAGCAATATGTATCTTACCGATAAAGAACTGAGAGCACGAATATCGCTATATGGTGGATTTGCTGTCAATAATATTTATGCTGTTTACAATTTTTGTTCAGGATTATTTTTTGGTTCGGTTTGGTTAGTAGCCATAGGGGTATATTACATTATACTTAGTGTGATGAGGTTGGGATTAGTTAGAAAAGATAGACATAGAGCAGAATATAACAGCAAAGCAGAGGAGCGATTAGATGGTATAATAAGTTACATAAAATGTGGTAAGCTTATGTTTTTGCTAAATGTTGCAGTGACTGGGTTTGTTGTGCAGATGATTTGGCAAAATAAGAGCTATTCTTACCCCGGCTTTTTGATTTATGCATCAGCAGCGTATGCTTTCTTTTGTTTGACAACTGCAATAATTAATATGGCAAAATATAGAAGCTTGGAAAAACCGGTATTGTCAGCAGCGAAGATGTTATCATTTTCCTGTGCGCTTATATCGTTACTGTCAATGCAGACTGCGATGCTTACACAATTTGGAGATAGAAAGGCCTTCTTTGCCAGACTTATGAATGGTTTCACAGGAGGAACAGTGTGCTTTTTGATATTTGGAATGGCAGTTTACATGGTGCGTAGAGGCAAAAAGGAATTAAAAAAAATGGAGAGTTGATGTAAATATGAAATATAAAAATATTATAGAAGCTATATTCATAGAGAGACCAAATCGCTTTATAGCATATGCCAATCTTGATGGTGAGAAGGTGAAGTGTCATGTGAAAAATACTGGCAGGTGTAAGGAGCTGCTTATACCTGGAAAATCAGTAGTTTATTTGGAAGACCATGGAGAGGATACGGGGCGAAAAACCAGATATTCTTTGGTGAAGGTTAAGAAGAATGAACGCCTTATAAATATGGACTCACAAGCACCTAATCAGATTGCTTACGAATGGATAACTGAAGGGGAGTTTAAGGATGATATTTCATTTGTAAAGAAAGAGCAGAAGTTTGGTAATTCCCGTTTTGATATATATTATGAGCGTGAAGATGGAACGAAGGGATTTATGGAAGTGAAGGGTGTAACTCTTGAGGTTGATGGAGTAGCAAGATTCCCAGATGCACCTACAGAACGTGGTTTGAAACACATATATGAACTAATAGAAGCAAAGAAGGCTGGTTATGAGGCAAATGTTTTATTTGTTATACAGATGAAGGATATAAGATATTTTGAGCCTAATTACGAAACGCATGCTGCTTTTGGAGAGGCATTAAAGGAAGCTAAGGCAGCAGGAGTAAATATTATGGCAATTGATTGTGATGTAACATTTACAGAAGTGAATGCAAGAGAAAGAGTGGAAGTTAGACTATAGGTTGAACCATAGTCTAACTTTTTTGCATAAAAAACAAACAGGTTAAAATTGATTGAAAAAAAATATACAAAGTGGTAGAATAGAAAGCGTGTGTGGATTCCACACTTGGGAAGGAGAAATACAATGAGCGAAGATAAGAAAATACCTTATAAAATATATTTAGAAGAAAGTGAATTACCAAAGCAGTGGTACAATGTGAGAGCTGATATGAAGAACAAGCCTGCGCCACTTCTCAACAAGGATACTATGAAGCCTATGACATTTGAGGAGCTTCAGCCGGTATTCTGCGATGAGCTTATTAAGCAGGAGCTTGATGATACAACTCCTTATTTTGACATTCCACAGGAAATCCTTGATTTCTATAAGATGTATCGTCCAGCACCACTTGTTCGTGCTTATTGCCTTGAAAAGGCTCTTGATACACCTGCAAAGATTTATTATAAGTTTGAAGGAAACAACACAAGTGGTAGTCATAAGCTTAATTCGGCTATTGCTCAGGCATATTATGCAAAGAAGCAGGGGCTTAAGGGTGTGACAACAGAGACTGGTGCAGGACAGTGGGGAACAGCCCTCTCTATGGCATCAGCTTATCTTGGTCTTGATTGTAATGTATATATGGTTAAGGTTTCTTATGAGCAGAAGCCATTTAGACGTGAGGTTATGAGAACATATGGTGCAAGCGTTACACCTTCACCATCAACTACAACTGAGGTTGGTAAGAGAATATTAGAGGCTCATCCAGGTACTACAGGAAGCTTGGGATGTGCCATTTCAGAAGCAATTGAAGCTGCTGGAAGCAAAGAAGGTTACCGTTATGTTTTAGGAAGCGTTCTTAATCAGGTTATGCTTCATCAGTCGGTTATTGGTCTTGAGACAAAGGCTGCTATGGATAAATATGGTATAGATCCGGATATTATTATTGGCTGTGCTGGAGGTGGTTCAAACCTTGGTGGTCTTATTGCACCATTTATGAGAGAAAAGCTTTTAGGAAATAATGATTATAGATTTATAGCTGTAGAGCCGGCTTCTTGTCCAAGCTTTACAAGAGGTAAGTATGCATATGATTACTGTGATACAGGTATGGTATGCCCACTTGCGAAGATGTACACACTTGGTAGTGGATTTATTCCATCGTCAAGCCATGCAGGTGGACTTAGATATCATGGAATGAACCCTACATTATCACAGCTTTATGCAGATGGATATATTGAAGGTGTCACAGTTCATCAGACAGAAGTATTTGATGCTGCACAGAAGTTTGCAAGAGTTGAGGGTATTCTTCCAGCACCGGAGAGCAGTCATGCTATAAAGGTGGCTGTAGATGAAGCATTAAAGTGTAAAGAGACAGGAGAGGAGAAGACAATTCTCTTTGGCCTTACAGGAACAGGATATTTTGATATGTTTGCATATCAGAGATTTAATGATGGTGAGATGTCCGATTACGTTCCAACTGACGAGGAAATTGCAGCTGGACTTTCAGGACTTCCAAATGTACCAGCAGATTTATAAATTACCAATATACCCCGCTTGATTTGTGTCAAGCGGGGTTAAGGAAATTTTGGAGGTAATGCTGTGAAGATAATTATTGTAGGTTGTGGAAGAGTTGGCTATACGCTAATAGAACAGCTTAGTAAAGAAGGCCACGATTTAACAGTTATTGATAGAGATGAAGAAAAATTAGCAAGGGTTTCTTCAAGCATGGATGTATTCTGTATAAATGGTAACGGAACAAGCCATGAAACCCAGGCGGAGGCAGGTATAAAAGAGGCAGACCTTCTTATTTCTGTCACAGATAGTGATGAGATAAATATGTTATGTTGTCTTATTGCAAAAAAAGTCGGAAATTGCCAGACTATTGCAAGAGTGAGAAAGCCTGAGTATGATGTGGAGGTTAGCTTCCTTAAAGAAGAACTTGGACTATCTATGGCAATTAACCCTGAGATGACAGCTGCAGCCGAAATGTCAAGACTTATTCAGTATCCGTCAGCTCTTGAGGTAGAAACATTTGTAAAGGGCAGAGTAACACTTATAAAGGTTGCCATAACAGATGGCTCCCCATTAGATGGACTTGTGCTTAAGGATATAGGTAAGATAGCATCAAAGAGAACTCTTGTATGTATAGTTCAAAGAGGTAATGAGGTAATTATACCTGATGGTAATTTTACACTTATGGCAGGTGATGCAGTGTCACTTATCTTGCCGGTTGAGGAGTCATCATCATTCTTTAAGAAAATGAAGATAAAGAGTTCACCGATTAAGTCAGTTATGATAGCAGGTGGTGGTACCACATCCTATTATCTTGCACGTCAGCTTCAAAAGACTGGAGTCGATGTAAAGATTATTGAAGAAGATAGAAAGAGATGCGAGGAATTAAGTGAATTATTGCCACAGGCAATGATTGTACACGGTTCATGCATAGATAAGAGCCTGTTATTGTCAGAGGGAATTACACAGACCGATGCTTTGGCTGCTCTTACAGACCTTGATGAGGAAAATATTATGCTTACACTCTACGCAAAAAGAGCGGCTAACTGTAAGACTATGACCAAGGTAGACAAGATTAACTTCAAGGAAGTTATGGATGATTTAGAGATGGATACAGTTGTATCTGTTAAAGCCATAACAGCGGCATATATTATAAGATATGTAAGAGCTATGCAAAATTCATATGGTAGCAAGGTACAGACACTTCACAGAATTTGTGATGAAAGAGTTGAGGCGTTGGAGTTTAGAGTAAGGGACAATGCAAAGGTTGTTGGAAAAACTCTTTTTGAGCTTCAATTAAAGAAAAATCTTCTTGTATGCTGTATATCGCGAAAAGGTAAGATTATAACACCATCAGGTCAGGATATGCTCATGCCGGGAGATGGAGTAATTGTCGTAACTACTAATATAGGTTTGGATGATATTGATGATATATTAGAGTAGAAATTTGGGAGATAACCATTATGAATTATAAAATAATTGCATATATCTTGGGAAAAGTTATGATGTTTGTCTCGATTTTTTTGCTACTTCCGTGCATTGTCGCACTTGTATACAAAGAAAGTGTTGGCTTCTATTTTCTTGTGACGGCGGCAATAAGCTTAGCATTAGGAATGCTATTATCGGTAAAAAAGCCTAAGGATAGAAGCTTTTATGCAAGAGAAGGTTTTGTTGTGGTAGCGCTTAGTTGGATTTCTCTTAGTATTTTAGGCGCTGTACCATTATATGTTAGTGGCGAAGTGCCTAATATAATTGATGCTATATTTGAAATGGTATCAGGTTTTACAACTACGGGAGCTACTATTATAAATGATTTAGATGCTGTATCTAAAAGCATTCTATTTTGGAGAAGCTTTTCTCATTGGATAGGAGGAATGGGTGTTATTGTATTTATTATGGCAATACTCCCTATGGCAGGAGCTAATAATATGCATTTGCTTAGAGCAGAGAGTTCAGGCTCTAATGTAGGTAAGCTTGTTCCGAAGATGAAGGAAACTGCTAAGATATTGTATTTAATATATATATCATTAACGATTTTGATGATTATTGCATTATCAATTTCAGGTATGCCACTTTTTGAAGATATATGCATATCTATAGCTACAGCAGGAACTGGAGGCTTTGGATTGGCAGGAGACAGTATAGCTAGTTATACTCCGGTTCAACAGTGGATTATTACTATTTTTATGTTTATATTTGGTGTGAATTTTAGTTTTTATTATCTTATAATATTTAGAAAGTTCTCACAGGCGTTTAAACTAGAAGAAGTCAGATGGTATGTTATAACCTATTTGGCAGTTGTGGTACTGATTACAATCAATATATACAATCTTATGGGTAATACTGCAGATGCATTAAGACATTCTGCATTTCAGGTTGCATCCCTAATGTCGACCACCGGTTTTACTACAGTGAATTATGAAATTTGGCCGGAGTTTTCAAAGGGATTGCTTTTGCTTGTTATGTTTACTGGTTCCTGTGCCGGTAGCACAGCAGGTGGTATAAAGATTAGTAGATTGGTAATAGTTGCCAAAGGAATAAGAAAAGAAATAAAAAAACTAATTCATCCACAGCATATTAAAATTACAAAGCTTGATGGAAAAGCATTGTCAGATGAGTCCATAAAGTCAGTAACCATATATTTTATAATATATATTGCACTTTTTGTTGGTTCATTTATCATAGTAACATTTAATGGATATGATTTTGAAACTAATTTTACAGCAGTATCATCGACTATAAATAATGTTGGACCGGCTCTTGGTGCGGCAGGACCAACAGAAAGCTTTGCGGCATTTTCACCACTATCAAAGATTGTGTTTATATTTAACATGTTAGTGGGAAGATTAGAGATTTATCCGATGTTGCTATTGCTTATGCCGTCAACATGGAAAAACAAATAATATATATAGAAAGGAAGAATGAAATGGGTAAGGATGTTATTGTAGCATGCGATTTTAGTAGCAAGCAGGAGGTTATTAATTTTTTATCAAAGTTTAAAGATGAGAAACCATATGTAAAGATTGGTATGGAGCTTTTTTATGCAGAAGGTCCAGATATTGTTAGAGAGATTAAGAAGATGGGACACAAGATTTTCTTAGACCTTAAGCTTCATGATATTCCAAATACTGTAAAGAAGTCTATGAATGTACTTTCAAATCTTGATGTAGATATGTGTAATCTTCATGCGGCTGGTACAAAGGCTATGATGGAAGCTGCATTAGAAGGTCTTACCAGACCAGATGGGACAAGACCACTTCTTATTGCCGTAACACAGCTTACATCTACAAGCGAGGAGAGAATGAGAGATGATTTGTTAATTGAGAGACCAATTGATGAAGTTGTAATGCATTATGCAAAGAATGCAAAAGATTCAGGGCTTGATGGTATCGTTTGCTCTCCACTTGAAGCAGGAAAGGTTCATGATCTTTGTGGCTCAGGCTTTATTACAGTTACACCGGGCGTAAGATTTGCTGATGGTGAGGTTGGAGACCAGGTTAGAGTTACAACACCGGCAAAAGCAAAGGAAATCGGCTCAGACTACATAGTTGTTGGTCGTCCAATTACAGCAGCGGAGGACCCAGTGGCAGCATACAGAAGATGTGTAAGTGAATTTGTTGGATAATATAATTTATCTTGCAAGTCTTATAACACCGATGGCTGTGCCTATACAGGTATAGTCGTTGGTGTTTTTCAATTCTATTTCGTTGTGTGCAGGATATAGAGGAATAAGTCTCTTTATTCCATTTATGTAAACACATTTTCTGATATAAATAGTAGTGCCGTCAGAATAAAAGCCTGTCTCCCCATTTAAAGCAGTACGTTTTACCAGAGCAACAATGTCTTCTGGATAGTAATCAGGTATAAAGCTATCGCTTACAATTTTCATGCCAAAATCAGCATTTTTCATATAGTCTGCCGGTATGTCTAAATATTCAGGATGAGTCATGTCAAATATAGCGCCATTGCCGGTATATTTATTTGGAGAATAGAACATAAGAGGGCGCGTCTTGCTTGAGTGAGCTGGCAAGGATGTCAATTCACTGTCTATAAGAAGTGTAACTGCTGAACGTCCATGGTTATCTAAGCTTCGCCATTTTCTAAGAAGCTCTGACTCATCCAGACTTTTAGGGAAACGGCCAATAAGGTTGTCTAATGTACATGAGAATGCATCAGCTAGAGCGGCTAATACATTAATGCTAGGATTAGTAGTTTTTCCGCTTCGAATAGATTTGATGGTATCTTCTGAGACACCGGAAATTTCAGATAATTGGCTTATGGTATAGCTGTTTAATCTCATAAGCAACTTTAATCTTTTTCCAATTTCATAATTAGCAGCCATAAAAACACTCCTTTATAATTAATTATGGAAATATTATAAGGTAAAAGTAGAAAAAAAACAAGCAAAAAGTGTATAACTATACACAAATAAAAAGTAAAAAATACGAAAAGTGTATAACTACCCCTTGTTTTGATGGAATTATGTGTTATAATTTATCTTGTAAGTAGCCGAGATGGAAACAAAGGGTTTTGTTTCTTAAATGCTTACAGGGGAATAAAAGGTATGGAAAAGAGCTACCTGTCTGTGGTGGACATGGTAGCTATTTCTATATCCTGATACAGGTTTTTGCTAGAGAATAAGGCACGAGGTATGTATGATAAAGGATGTAAAATATGCTAAATATTATATGGACAATGAGCTTGATGGTAAGATTATAAAAATAGACAAGGGTTTCACTGCTATTACAGGCTATACATGGGAAGATGTTCAGGCAAATAATATGACTATTTCGGATTTGGTGCCTGAGGAAAGTAGAGAGGAATACCTGGAAATTTTACAGAATTCCATAGAAGCAGGTGAGGCATATCTTAATCACGCCATAGCATGTAAAGATGGTTCGGTTATTACTGTAAATTGTTATGGTGAAGTATATATGGACTCTGATAGTGGTCATGGATGTTCAAAGATTCTTATTATAGATGTTACTGCTCAGGAAAAGGCTGTAGAGGAGCTTAGTATATTGGAAGAACAGGCGGCACTACAGTTTGAAAAGATTAAATTCTTAACAGAAAATGCTAAGGAAACTTTTTTGGATTATGATATACAGAGAGATTATCTGGAAATATCGAGCTTTGTAAATGGTAGATACGAAATAGTATATTCTCTTGAAAATTATATGAATTCTGATAATAGGCATATGTATGATGAGGATTTACAACATTATAGGTCAGTGCTTGGAAAAAGTAATAATCCACTTAGCAGATCAGTGTTTGATTTTAGAAGTAAATTATTTTCCGAAGGTTATAGATGGTATCGTCTTGTATATGCGCGATATGATAATCCTAAAACAGGTAAGACTCATGTAATAGGACGAATAATGGATATTAATGAAGAAAAGATTGCCAGTCTGAATTCTGAGGTGGACTCACAGTTTGATCCATTAACGGGAGTATATAATGCAGTTACTACTGAGATAAAAGTAAATGAGATATTCAAAAATACCACAATCAAGACAAAACATACTATGTTAGTCATAGATATTGATCATATGAGAGCTATTAATGGCAAGTATGGAGTAGAAAAAGGTGACAGGGTATTGTCGGAAGTTGCCAATATTTTATGTCAGGTGTTTAGACAGAATTTTGATATTATTGGTAGAGTATATGCTGATATATTCGTAGTATTTATTAGAAATACTGTTGAAATCAATTATATTGAAGAGAGATGTAAGGGCATATGCAATAAGGTTCGAACAGATATTTCAAAAGAGTTATTAGGCGAAGAAGGAATTCTGACAGTGAGTATAGGTATAGGAACTAGTGATGGAAAGTGTTCAGCCTTTAAGTCGTTATATAAAAAGACTGACAAAGCGCTACAGCGACAGAAGGATAATGGAAGAGACGGTTTTAGTTTTTAATATGTTTTAAGTGAGGTCGAAGTTGCTATGCAACTTCGATTTTTTGTGTTAAAATAGCTTTTATGCGATTATATAAGAAAGGCATAATGTATATGACAGAAAATATATTAAAGTTAAATATAGAAAGAAACCAGCTTGAAAATGGAATCAAAGTGGTGTTTGAGCAGAATAAACATCTTAATTCAGTTACTGTTGGAGTGTGGATAGGTGTTGGCTCAAGAGATGAAAATAAAGATAATAATGGCATTGCGCATATGATAGAACATATGCTTTTTAAGGGTACAGATACAATGACGGCAGAGGAATTGGCTGTCAGGACAGCTATACTTGGAGGAAATCTCAACGCATATACAAGCAAAGAAAATACGGAGTTTTATTGCAAAACATTACCTGAACATTTAAAAGAGGCAATTGATATATTAGGTGATATGATATGCCATTCAAAAATAAGTCAGGCTGATTTGGATAAAGAAAAAGGAGTTGTCTGTGAGGAAATAGACATGTATAAGGATTCACCAGAGGATAGTGTACATGAGCTTCTTCAAAAGAAGATATGGAGGCATGAACCCTTAGGATACCTTATATCCGGAAAAAAGAAAAATGTTAAGGCATTTACATCAAAGCAGTTAAGAGAATTTATGTCACAATATTATACTGCAGATAATATGGTGGTTTCTGTAGCAGGTAACTTTGATAAAAAGGAAACACTTAATTGGATAGAAGATGCATTTAAGGATGTGCCACAAAAGTCAAAAGTGGATAGGATGAAGCGAATGGTTCCACATTATCATCAGGCTTTTTTTGAAAAGAAAAAGGATATTGAGCAGCTTCATCTGAATTTGGGATTTGTGGCACCAGCTTTTACAGATGATAAAAGACATACAGCTGCTATATTGAATTGTATACTTGGTGGCGATGTCAATTCCAGATTATTTCAAGGGATAAGAGAAAAGTATGGGTTAACTTATTCAGTTTATTCATATGGAAGCAGTTTTTCTGATACTGGACTTTTGCATATATATGCAGCAATGAATCCGCAGCAGAAAGACAAGGTGTATTCGCTTATTTCTGAAACTATAGAGGATTTGAGGAAAAATGGCATAAAAAAAGAAGAGCTGGAAAATGCCAAGAAGCAGACAATAGTTGAAATGACATTAAGTCAGGATAGTACGTCATCTTTGATGAGTGGAAATGCAAAATTGGCTATGTATGATATGCCGTTTATACCATTTAAAGAGAGAGCTAAACGCCTGGAAAAAGTTACAAAGTCTCAGGTAAATGACCTTATTATGGAATGCCTGGATTTGGAAACTGTCAGTATGGGTATAATTGGTCCAAGATAATTAAAATCTTTTGTTGAATGAAAGAATTTAATGTGCTAAAATGCACATTGTACATAAAAACAATCGTTGTTGCAAAGCGACTTCGATTTGATAAGGAGGATTGTAATATGGCAGAAAAGAGAAATTTGGGAACTATTTGTATACAGGGTGGCTATTCTCCAAGTAAGGGAGAGCCTAGAGTAGTGCCTATTTATCAGAGTACAACATTTAAATATGATACAAGTGAGCAGATGGGTAAGCTGTTTGACTTGGAGGATACAGGATACTTTTATACAAGACTTCAAAATCCAACAAATGATGCGGTAGCGTCAAAGATTGCTGAGCTTGAGGGTGGTGTTGGAGCAATGCTTACATCATCAGGTCAGGCTGCAAATTTTTATGCCATATTTAATATATGTGAGCAGGGAGGCCATGTGGTTGCATCAGCACCAATTTATGGTGGAACATTTAATTTGTTTAATGTAACACTTAGAAAGTTGGGACTTGATTTTACTTTTGTTGATCCGGATGCATCGGAGGAAGAGCTCGCTAAAGCGTTTAAGCCAAATACAAAGGCTGTTTTTGCAGAAACTATATCAAATCCATCACTTGTTGTGCTTGATATAGAGAAGTTCGCTAGACTTGCTCATTCTCATGGAGTGCCTCTTGTTATAGATAACACATTTGCAACACCTATAAACTGTCGTCCGTTTGAGTGGGGAGCTGATATCGTTACTCATTCTACAACAAAGTATATGGACGGTCATGCTATGGCTGTTGGTGGATGTATTGTAGACAGTGGTAATTTTGATTGGGATGCTAATGCTGATAAGTTCCCGGGACTTACAACACCTGACGACTCATATCACGGAATTATATATACAAAGAAGTTTGGAAAAGCTGCATATATAACAAAGGCAACTGTTCAACTTATGAGAGATTTGGGTTCGATTCAGTCACCACAGAATGCATTCCTTACAAATGTTGGTCTTGAGACACTTCATTTAAGAGTTAAGAGACATTGTGAGAATGCTCAAAAGGTTGCTGAATATCTTGAGAATAATGACAAAGTAGCATGGGTTAATTACTCAGGACTTAAGAGCAATAAATACTATGATTTAGCTCAGAAATACCTTCCAAATGGAAGCTGTGGAGTTATTTCCTTTGGTCTTAAGGGTGGAAGAGATGAATCTATCAAGTTTATGGATAACCTTAAGCTTGCTGCAATAGTTACACATGTGGCAGACTCGCGTACATCAGTACTTCATCCTGCTAGTCATACACATAGACAGCTTACAGAAGAACAGCTTATTGAAGCAGGTGTTCAGCCTGAGTTGATTAGATTTAGTGTCGGTATTGAGGATGCAGATGATATTATTGCAGACATTGAACAGGCATTGAACGCATAAGGGTATTATTAAGATAATAATAGCAAACGATAAAAGGAGCAAAAAATGAAATTTAGACCATGTATTGACATTCACAATGGGTGTGTAAAGCAAATTGTTGGGGGCAGTTTGCAGGATACAGGTGATAAAGCTAAGGAGAATTTTGTGGCGGAGCAGGATGCCGGCTACTACGCTAATATGTACAAGGAGCTTGGTATTTCTGGTGGACATATTATTCTTCTTAATGATGTAAATTCGCCATATTATGATATGACAAAGGAGCAGGCACTTTTAGCATTGGAAGCATATCGTGGTGGCATGCAGGTAGGCGGTGGCGTCGATCCAAAGAATGCGATGGGATATCTCGATGCAGGTGCGACACACGTAATAGTTACATCATATGTATTTAATGATGGTCATATTAATATGGATAATCTACGTTTCTTGAACAATAAAGTTGGAAAAGAGCACATAGTTCTGGATTTGAGCTGTAAGAAGCAGGGAGACAAGTATTATGTGGCAACTAATCGCTGGCAGAAGCTTACTGATGTTGAAATAAATGAGAAGTTGTTTTATGAGCTTGAGAAGTATTGTGATGAATTTTTGGTTCATGCAGTAGATGTTGAAGGAAAAGCTAAGGGCATCGAGGAGGATGTTGCCAAAATACTTGGAAATCTTGATGGTATGAAGGTAACATATGCCGGAGGTATAGGAAGTTTTTCTGATTTGGATAAGTTAAAGGAAATCGGGCAAAATAAGGTTGATTTTACAGTTGGAAGTGCGCTTGATATATTTGGCGGAAATATGAATTTCAACAAGGTATGTGCCTATAGATAAGACCTTGAAAAGTTAGAGTAGTTATTGTAAAATATATTAACTAGATAATAGATATGAGGTGGCATATGGGTGGTCATGTTAATTTTGTCTATGATTTAGGTGACGAGGGAAATTCAGAAGACTTAAAGCACTTTCTGTTTCTTGAGAGTGTTAGGATTAGTCAGGAGAAGCAGGAGCTCGTAGAGGAAAAAAGAAAGCTTGACCTGGAAAGAAAGAAAATTGCCAGGGAGAAGGATTTGTTTGAAAAACAATGGAAAATTGTTGAAAAAGAGCTTAGAAAAATCGGAACCGATAGAGACAATATTGCCAGAGATAAAGCGTATATTGAGAGAGAAAAGGCAAATCTTAAAAGAATGCAACAGCAGATGAAAAGCGCCGCATCTAATGTTACAGTTAAGTCTGGAACATATTTTGCAGGTGTTTCGGGCACTGCTGCTCTTAGAAAAAGATATAGAGATTTACTAAAGATTTACCACCCGGATAATGGGAATGGAGATTCAGCTACTCTTCTTGCCATAAATAAAGAATACGAGGCAGTGAAGAAGCAATTTGGATTATACTAATAATAGTAAGTATGGAGGACGACAATGAGCAAGATTATTATTCCTAAGGATTATAAGTCGGCATTAAATTTGCATGACACACAGATTGGAATTAAGACAGTAAAGGATTTCTTTCAGAATCTTTTAGCGGATAATCTTAATCTATTAAGAGTTTCAGCCCCTCTTTTTGTAACACCGGAGTCGGGTCTTAATGATAACTTAAATGGTGTTGAAAGACCTGTTTCCTTTGGTATAAAGGAGCAGGATGAATATGAGGTGGAGATAGTTCAGTCTTTAGCAAAGTGGAAGAGATTTGCTTTGAAGAGATATGGATTTAAAGAGGGTGAAGGTCTCTACACAGATATGAACGCCATAAGACGTGATGAGGAAACAGATAATATTCACTCGATTTTTGTTGACCAGTGGGACTGGGAGAAGATTATCAGCAAAGAGGACAGAAACATAGAGACTCTTAAGGATGTGGCCAAAAAGGTATATAGCGCACTTCGTAAGACTGAGAAGTATATGTCTATCAGATATGATTACATACAGGAAATATTACCTAAGGAAATATTCTTTGTGACAACTGATGAGTTGGCTGAGATGTTCCCTGATAATACACCAGAGGAGAGAGAGTACTATATTGCCAAGGCAAAGGGTGCAGTCTGCGTTATGAAGATTGGTGATGTAATGGAAAATGGTGAAGTTCACGGTCATCGTGCACCGGACTATGATGATTGGTCGTTAAATGCAGATATAGTGGTTTATTATCCGGTTCTTGATATTGCTTTGGAGCTTTCATCAATGGGTGTTAGAGTAGATAAAGATGCATTGGAGAAGCAGCTTGAGAAGGCGGGATGTACAGATAGAAAAGAACTTGCTTTCCAGAAAGCAATTCTCAATGATGAACTTCCATACACAATTGGTGGCGGTATAGGACAGTCTCGTATATGTATGTTCTTCTTAAGAAAGGCTCACATTGGTGAAGTTCAGGCATCAATATGGCCAAAGGACATTATAGAGCAGGCTGAAGAAAAAGGTGTATTATTCTTGTAGTACCTCTTTGACAAATATATTTATAATATGTATAATTAGGTCATATAAAGTTCTTCTTTATATGACCTTTATTTTTCTTTAATCGAAGTTGCAAAGCAACTACGATTTGATTTAAACGATTTACTTTAATTTGTTTGCTACAATTCGTAGCGTAATCCATTTTTGATTATTATAACAGTGGTACGTTTATGCCTTTTTGCAGATAGAAAGGTTGTAGATTTGTATAGTAAAGTATATAGTGCTGCCATACGCGGAGTATCTATGGAGATTGTGTCAGTTGAAACAGACGTAAGCGACGGATTGCCATCATTTGAAATGGTAGGCTTATTAAACTCTGAGGTGAAGGAAGCCAGAGAGAGGGTGCGTTCAGCCATTAAGAATACAGGTTTTCTATTGCCGCCTAAAAGAATAACGGTAAATTTATCACCGGCAGACATTAGAAAGGAAGGCAGCTTTTTTGATTTGCCAATTGCGGTAAGTATTTTAAATTCTTTGGGCCTTATTAATATAGAAAAAAGAGATAATGGTGAAAAGTATCTTTTGGCAGGAGAGCTTTCCTTAAGTGGTAAGGTTATACGTATGAATGGTGTATTGCCGATGATTTTGGCGGCGAGGGAGCAGGGAATTAAAAATTTTATTCTCCCTAAGGAGAATGTAATGGAAGGAGCAGTGATTGAAGGAATAAATATATATGGTGTCGAGGATTTAAGAGATGTAATAAGCTTTTTAAATGGTGGAAGTATCGAATCTTCACCACATATTGATATAAAACAGATGTATGACGAGTATTATGGTAAAGTGGGTAATCTACCGGATTTTAGTGAAATTGCAGGTCAGGATGGTGTGAAGAGAGCTGTGGAAGTGGCAGCTGCAGGCATGCATCATATGCTTCTTGTAGGACCACCAGGTTCTGGGAAGTCCATGATTGCAAAGAGATTGCCAGGGATATTGCCAAAGCCTGATATAGAAGAATGTATGGAGATAACAAAGATACATAGTATAGCGGGAGAGCTTCATGGTAAAGCTGTAATGCTATCTAGACCTTTTAGAGGACCACATCATACTATTACGGACAGAGCTCTTGTAGGTGGAGGTAATATGCCTAAGGCAGGTGAAATTACTTTGGCACATAGAGGCGTTCTATTTTTAGACGAGCTGGCAGAGTTTAGACGAGAAGCTATAGATGCATTAAGACAGCCGTTAGAGGATAAACAGGTTGTAATAAGCAGGCTTGGAGGTACATATGTATTCCCGTCGGATATTATGCTTGTGGCCGCTACGAATCCATGTAAATGTGGATATTATCCCGATAGAAATAAATGTACATGTACGGATAATCAGGTGAAAAGCTACATCGGTAAAATAAGTGGTCCTATACTTGATAGGATTGATATATGTGTCAATACACCTGTAGTAGAGGCAGTGGAACTATCAGAGAAAAGAGGAGACACATCGCAAACTATAAGGCAAAGAGTGGAAAGAGCCAGACTTATACAGGAAGAGAGGTACAAAGGTGAGCAATTTAGATTTAACAGTCAATTACCATCATCATATATACAGAAATATTGTCCTTTAGGCAATAAGGAGAAGATGATTATGGATAAGGCATATAAAAGCTTAGGTCTAAGTGTGAGAGCTTATTTTAAAATTATAAAGGTGGCAAGAACTATTGCTGATTTAAAAGGTGAAAAGGAAATACAGAGCAGTCATATTGCGGAAGCTATAGGATATAGAACTGAATTGTTTTAGGAGGGGACATATGGATTACAGTAAGGAAAAGTATTGGTTGTGGATGTCTATGATACCGGATATATGGTATGACAAACATGCAAAGCTAATAGAAATATTTAACGAACCTATAGAGATTTTTAATGCCAGTAGAAATACGTTAGAAAAAATAGGAATATTTAAAGAGAAAGAGATTTATAATATAGTTTCATCAAGAGAAAAATTTTCTTTTGATGAAACTGTAGAGCTATTAGAAAGGAAGGAAATAAACTTTGCATCTATTGTAAGTGAACATTATCCAAAGAAGCTATTGGCATACGCTGATAGGCCTATGTGGCTGTATTACAAGGGGACATTACCCAGAGATGATGAAAAGATGGTTGGAATAGTAGGTGCTAGGAATTGTAGTCAATATGGGAAAACGATGGCAGAGGATATAGCTGCAAAGCTTTCATTATACTCTGTCAGTGTTGTCAGTGGTATGGCAAGAGGTATTGATGCAGCAGCACACAGAGGGGCAATAATGGCAAAGGGGAAAACATATGCTGTCTTAGGCTCTGGCGTTGACATTTGCTACCCTAGAGAGAATATAGATATATATATGGAGATACTAAAAAATGGGGCACTTATGTCGGAATATCCACCAGGTAGTCAACCATTGAGCGCCAGATTTCCTCTTAGAAATAGAATCATAAGTATGTTGTCAGATAACATAGCTATAATAGAAGCAAAAAAGAAATCAGGGACACTTATTACAACGGATTATGCCCTTAAATATGGTAAAGAGGTTTTTGCGTTGCCTGGAAGGGTGGGAGATGTATTGAGTGAAGGCTGTAATGAGCTTATAAAATCAGGGGCATCACTGCTTACGGACGGAGACGATATGATTTTTTCATCAGGTCTTTATATGGAAGAAATAAAAAAGAAAAAAAGACAAAAGAAGAAATTGGGACTTGAAAAAGAAAATGAAGTAGTGTATGCTTGTCTCGATTTGTTGCCTCAAAGCATAGAGGAAATAATCAAAAAAACGGGCATGACCTCGCAGAAAGTGTACGAGGTGATGATGCAGATGGTTTTGGATGGCATAGTCATTGAGCCGGCAAGAAATCATTTTGCAAGGAAATTATAAGGGTTCATGGAGGTAAGTATGGCTAAATATTTAGTTATTCTGGAGTCGCCAGCTAAGGTGAAGACAGTTAAAAAGATTTTAGGTTCGAATTATGAAGTTATAGCTTCAAATGGACATGTTAGAGATTTTCCAAAGAGTACAATGGGAATTGATATAGAGAATGACTATGAGCCGAAGTACATTACAATAAGAGGAAAAGGCGACAAGCTTGCTGAGATAAAAAGACACGTAAAGAAAGCTGAAAAAGTGTTTCTTGCAACGGACCCTGACCGTGAAGGTGAGGCTATTTCGTGGCATTTAAAAACGGCATTAAAGCTTGATGATAAAAAAATAGTCAGAATTACCTTTAATGAGATTACTAAGAAGGCGGTAAAAGAATCTCTCAAGAATCCAAGAGATATAGATATGAATCTTGTAGATGCACAGCAGGCAAGAAGAATGCTTGACAGAATGGTTGGTTATACAATCAGTCCGGTGCTTTGGGCAAAGGTAAAGAGAGGCTTGAGTGCAGGAAGAGTGCAGTCAGTGGCTCTTAGAATGATTTGTGATAGAGAGGAAGAGATAAATGCATTTATTTCAGAAGAATACTGGACTTTAGATGCATTAGTTAAGCCGGAGGGTGAAAAGAAGGCTCTTGTAGCTAAATTTTATGGCGATGAAAATGGAAAAATTGAAATAAAGAATGAAGAACAGGTTAAGGATATTGTAAAGAAGGTTAAGAAGGCAACATTTAAGCCTGTTGAGATTAAAAATGGAGAGCGTATTAAAAAAGCACCACTTCCGTTTACTACAAGTACATTACAGCAGGAAGCTTCGAAGACATTAAATTTCTCGACACAAAAGACAATGAGACTTGCTCAGCAGCTTTATGAAGGAGTTGATATTAAGGGATATGGTACTATAGGTCTTATTACATACCTTCGTACTGATTCTACGCGTGTATCTGAGGAAGCTGATGAGCTGGCTAGAAATTTCATAAAAGAAAACTATGGCGAGAAATATGTATCTAAAACAGAGCAGGTAAAGAAGAGCGGAAATAAAATTCAGGACGCTCACGAGGCTATTAGACCAACACAGATTGAACTCACACCTGCTGTTGTAAAGGAACAGCTTACCAAAGACCTGTTCAGACTTTATCAGCTTATTTGGAAAAGATTTGCGGCCAGCCGTATGGAAAATGCCGTATATGCTACAACATCTGTAAAGATTAAGGCAGCTGAGTACATTTTTACCGTATCAGCTTCAAAGGTTGCATTTGACGGATTTATGTCTGTTTATGCAGAAGCAGATGAGGAGAAGGCAGAGCCAAATGTTCTTTTGAATAATATTACAAAGGATACAAAGCTTAAGCTTGAAGAGACTGATGAAAAACAGCATTTTACACAGCCACCGGCACATTTTACAGAAGCTGCCTTGGTAAAAGCTTTAGAGGAGCAGGGTATTGGCCGACCAAGTACTTATGCTGCAACTATTACAACAATTATCGCCAGAAGATATGTTGCTAAGGAGAATAAGAATCTTTATGTTACAGAGCTTGGTGAAGCGGTAAATCGCATAATGAAGACTGCGTTTGAAGTTATAGTAGACTCTAGTTTTACAGCAAATATGGAGTCACTTCTTGATATGGTTGAAGAGGGAAAGGTTCAGTGGAAGACTGTAGTTAGAAATTTTTATCCGGACCTTGCTGTGGCAGTTGAAAATGCAGAGAACGAGCTTGAGAAGATAGATATAGAGGATGAAGTTACAGATGTAGTTTGCGACGACTGTGGCAGAAATATGGTAATTAAGTATGGTCCTCATGGAAAGTTCCTTGCTTGTCCTGGCTTCCCTGAGTGTAGAAATACAAAGCCTTATTTTGAAAAAATTGATGTGTGTTGTCCTGTATGCAATGAAGATATAGTTATCAGAAAGACAAAGAAAGGCAGAAAGTATTTTGGATGTATAAATAATCCGGAATGTGAATTTATGTCTTGGTCAAAGCCTGTTTCCAAAAAGTGTCCACAGTGTGGAAAATATATGGTGGAAAAAGGAACTAAAATTGTCTGCAGTGATGAAAAATGTGGATATATAGAATAAAATCAATCACAAGATATGATGGTTGTAATATTAAAAATGAAATAATATACACAATATATTGAAAAATTAGACAATAATGTCAATATTGAATATTGAGTATAAAAAATACGAAAAATTTCATAATTTTACAAAAAATACTTGTTGTTACTGGGAAAATGTGTTATATTTATAAGACATTATAGGATTGTGACAACAGGTATTTTTTTTGGATGAGAGGAGGAGCTATAGTGAGCGTTCAATTATTGGACAAAACAAGAAAAATCAACAAATTATTGCATAATAATAATTCTACAAAAGTTGTATTCAATGATATCTGCCGTGTTCTTAGCGATATACTTGAATCGAATATTCTTGTTATAAGTAAAAAAGGAAAAGTTCTTGGATATGGCAAAAGAAATGGCGTTGATGAGATTAATGATCTCATAAAAGGTGAGGTTGGTTGCCTTGTTGATAAAATGTTGAACGAGAGGCTTCTCTCAATTTTGTCAACGCAGGAGAATGTGAACCTTGCAACATTGGGATTTAACAGCATTGATGCGAAAAAGTTTCAGGTTATTATTGCCCCTATTGATATTGCAGGAGAGAGACTTGGTACATTGTTTATTTACAAGGGTCAGGAGCAGTATGAAATAGATGATATTATTTTAAGTGAGTATGGAACAACTGTAGTAGGTCTTGAGATGATGCGTTCTGTTAACGAAGAAAATGCTGAGGAAGAGCGAAAGATTCAGATAGTCCGTTCTGCGATAAGTACATTGTCATTTTCAGAGCTGGAGGCTATTGTACATATTTTTGATGAGCTTGGTGGCACAGAGGGAATCCTTATAGCAAGCAAAATAGCTGATAGAGTAGGTATTACTCGTTCAGTTATTGTAAATGCTCTAAGAAAGTTTGAGTCAGCAGGTGTCATAGAGTCACGTTCATCTGGTATGAAAGGAACATACATAAAGGTTTTAAATGATGTGATTTTCGACGAATTGGAGAAAATCCGCAACAATTAGCTAAAGTAATACAAGAATATTCCGATATTAATTGTAAGTAATAAAGGTTTAAAAGGAATTAAACCACCCCTAGAAGCGTAAGGAGGCGTCTACGGGGTGGTTTTTTCATTATTTTATCACTGGCACCGTGATAATATAATTCTTCGTTTGTTCTGGTACTAATTTACTACACATTGTTTTTGTGGGAAACTACAACATAATGTGTTTACATCGACAAAAAACCACAAAATATCCTTGATATTTTTATGTCTGTCACATATAATGTAGGTTGAGGAAATTGTGTGGTCACAATTTTTTGAAAGGAAGAAGTTATGATTGGTTCAAATGCATACAATTATATTAATGTCCTGACGAAGGCGGCAGATGCTTCGTGGACAAGGAATGAGATATTGACAAACAATCTTGCAAATGTAGATACTCCAGGTTACAAAAGGAAAGATGTGACATTTCAGAGTTATCTTATGCAAGAGTTAGCAAGCGGTGATAGTACATCCCTTAGAACAAGAATAAATGATGCGGATGTGTCTAATATTAACGCAACAGTATATACAGATTTATCTACACTGTCATATAGACTTGATGGGAATAATGTTGATGTGGATACAGAAAATGTCGAATTGGCATCAAACCAGCTATATTATCAGACAGTACTTGACACTATAAATCATCAGTTTGCAATGCTTAAAGCTGCAATGCAGAGAAGTTAATTAAGGGAGGTATATTATGGCTATATTTACATCGTTTGATACCAGTGCATCAGGAATGACAGCTCAGAGACTTCGTTCAGATATTATTGCTCAGAACCTTGCAAATGTTAATTCAACTAGCTCCCAGGATGGAGAGGCATATAGAAGAAAAACTGTAGTATTTGCTGAGAAAAATGCAACAGCGTTCAGTGATATACTTCTCTCTACAGCAGGTACAGTAGGAACAGGTGTCAAGGTTACTAAGATAGTAGAAGATTATGAGACTCCTATGAATAAGGTTTACGATCCGGCACATCCGGATGCTGATGAAAATGGTTATGTTACATATCCTAATGTTAATGTTGTTACAGAGATGACAAACCTTATTGATGCTTCAAGATCATATGAAGCAAATGTTACAGCGTTTAATTCATCAAAATCTATGGCACTTAAGGGCTTGGAAATAGGTAAGGCATAAGATTTAAAAATATTTACATAGTAATTTAGGTATTTTTGATATACAGAAAGGTTGATTTTATGGACGTATCAGCAGGAATTTCGTCAGTGCTTTCAAGGATAGAGAATCAAAAAAGCTCTATGTTAACTAATGGGAAGAATACTACAACTGCCGCAAGTAATGCTTTTTCTGAAATATTTGACCAGATGATTAATCTTGTAGGAGAAACTGATAGTTTGGCTGCAGATGCAGAGGCTGCAGAGATTAATTTTTCTTTGGGAAATGCAGATAGCACACATGAAGTTACAGTTGCGCAGCAAAAAGCGTTAGTTTCATTACAGTATACAGTTGCTGTAAAGAATGCACTTATGGAAGCTTACAGAGAGATAATGAATATTCAGATTTAGTTGATATATAGTATTAAATTGGAGAGATACCATGGAAGAAAAGCTTAAGCAGGCTCAACAGAAAGCGGTTGAGTTTTGGAAAAAATATGACAAAAAGCAAAAAACATTAATGATCAGTATTACAATGGCAGTTCTTGTAACACTGATTATTCTTGCTGTTGTTTTGACAAAAACTACATATGTGGAGCTTATATATTGCGAAGATGCAGTCACAGCAGCAGATGTTGTGTCAGCTCTCGAAGGTGAGGGAATAGAGTCTGTGGCTGAAGATAATGGTCTTAGAATCATGGTACCAGAGGAAAGCCTTACAGACGCAACTTTTGTAATTGCGCAGAACGGACTCACAGCTACTCTGTATACAATGGAGGCGTATATTGCGGATGGAAGCTTTTCGACAACATCTGAAGACAGAGACAGAATGTATCAGAAGTATTTAGAGGATACATTAAAGGGAGCCTTAGAGGAACTTGATAATATTAAATCAGCATCAGTTCTTTTTACGATACCAGCAGATTCTTTTTCAGTATTAGACAAGGATGAAGAGACGTTTGTAAGTGCGAAACTTACACTGTCAGGAACCTTAGATAATATCACAGCAGCTGGTATTGCTAAGTTTATTGCTACATCAGTTGGAAATAAGACAACAAATAGTATAACTATCATTGATAATGCCGGAAGAACCCTATTTCAGGGTTCTGATGATGATACATATGATGGCACAGGGGTATCAATATCTCAAAGAGAGGCCATAACAGACAGATTTAACAGCGAAGTTGTAAATAATGTTTACAAGGTATTGTCTACAGTCGGTTTATATTCAACAATATCTGTATCGCCAAGTCTTGACATTAATTTTGATGTTAACGAGCAGATAAGAGAAGAGTACGACAATCCTGATGAGCTTATGGCTAATCAATATATATATGAGCAGGAAGGCGGAAGTGCTTCAGGTGGTATTCCTGGTACCGATTCAAATGATGATGATACCGGATATATGTTGGATTTAGGTGAAGGCACATCAAATTCTGTGTTTATCAGTAAAACAGAGTATCAAAACAATAAAACAATCACTTCCATTACAGGTGAGAGAGGTACATGTAATAAAGAAACATCCACGCTTGCAGTTGCAGTAAATGTGTATGAATATCATGACAAAGCTGTTCTTGAAGCTAATGGAGCTCTTGATAATATTACATGGGAAGAATATATTGATGCTAATAAGACATCAGAGCCGATAGAAATACCTGCTGAAATTTATAGAACAATTTCTACAGCTAGTAGTATTCCAGAGGCAAATATATCAGTTATTGGTTATATTATACCGGTATTTGAGGATTCTACAGACGAGGATGCTTTTGTCAACAGAATTCTTCCAATTATCTTAGCGGTGGTTATTCTTGCTTTGTTAGGCTTTATGGTATGGAGAAGCTTAAGACCGGTAGAGATTACAGAGATAGAGCCAGAGTTGTCTGTAGAGGAATTATTGTCAGCTACAAGAGAGCAACAGACAGCTGTTGAGGAAATTGATCTGGAAGAAAAATCAGAGACTAGAAAAGCTATTGAAAAATTTGTTGAAGATAATCCGGAATCAGCAGCGTTATTGCTTAGAAACTGGCTTAATGATGATTGGGGTTAAAAGGTTGAATTGGAGGTATAGTTATGGCTAAAAGTGTTCAGATGTCTGAGATAACAGGCGTAACAAAGGCGGCGATTTTATTGATTGCCTTGGGACCTGATAAGTCAGCTAAGGTTTTTAAACATCTTAAAGAAGAAGAAATTGAACAGCTTACACTTGAAATTGCAAATACGAGAAGTGTATCTCCACAGACTAAGGAAGATATTATGGCTGAGTTTTATCAGGTATGTTTGGCTCAGCAGTATATTGCCGAGGGTGGTATTGCATATGCTAAGGACCTTTTGGAAAAGGCACTTGGCTCAGAGAAGGCGCAGGATGTTATCAGTAAGCTTACAGCGTCATTGCAGGTTAGACCTTTCGAATTTATTCGAAAGACAGACCCTGCTCAGCTTCTTAACTTTATTCAGGATGAGCATCCACAGACAATTGCTCTGATACTTTCATATTTGCCTGCTCATCAGGCGTCTATGATTGTGTCAGCACTTCCATTGGAAAAACAGGCCGATGTAGCTAAGCGTATTGCTAAGATGGATCGTACATCTCCTGATGTAATCAAGGAAGTAGAGCGAGTGTTAGAGAGAAAGTTGTCGTCACTTGTAAATCAGGATTACACAATTGTCGGTGGTGTCGATGCTATCGTAGATATCTTAAATACAGTAGACAGAGGAACAGAAAAACACATTATGGAAAATCTGGAAATCGAAGAGCCAGAGCTTGCAGACGAGATCAGAAGAAAAATGTTTGTATTCGAAGATATTCTTGCTTTGGACGACAAGACTATTCAGAGAGTGTTGCGTGATGTTGATAATAATGACCTTGCGATTGCACTTAAGGGTTCTGCTGAGGATGTACAGAATGTTATCTTCAATAACCTTTCAAAGCGTCTTGCTGCTATGATTAGAGAGGATATGGATTTCATGGGTCCTGTTCGTATGAAGGATGTTGAGGAAGCACAGCAGAAGATTGTTAATATTATACGTAAGTTAGAGGATACAGGCGAAATCATCATCTCACGTGGTGGAGGTGACGAGATAGTTGTCTAATTTATTAAAAGGTTTTTATGTTGCGGTGGATGATAGTGAAAAGAGAGTCATTGACAGCAATGAGATAATAAGTGAAAAATTAGTACACCTAAGGTCAGTTATGACTTCAGATGAGTTTTCGGCAGATGGATTTAGCGCCGGTTTGAATGTGGCTGATGTTAATGAAGTCATAGAAGAAGGCGACCGTATTATAGGTGATAACGAGTCCGTAGAAGAGGATGATAATGTACCTGCACATACGGAAAGTGTTGTGAAAAAAGAAATAATTATAGCCGAGGCTCAGGCGGAGGCTGATCAGATAGTTGCCAGAGCACAAGAGGATGCTAATTCTATTATAGAGAAAGCAATGGCAGAGGCAGAGCAGATTAGAGCGCAAGCAGGCGAAAGCGGATATAATGACGGCTTTGCCAAGGGAACGGAAGATTCCAAGGCATCCCTTGACCAGGCGTTAGCCGAATTGGAGCAACAGAAAAATCAGATAATAAGTGAATATCGCAAGAAGGAAGAAGAGATGGAACCGGCATTGGTTGATAAGATTCTTCAAATATTTGCGGATATTACAAATGCTGTTTCGGTTGATAAGAGAGATATGATTTTGACACTTGTTAATAATGTGATGGCAGGTGTTGAAGTTAGTAGGGATTTTATTATTAAGGTATCCCCTGAGGATGCCCAGTTTTTGAAGGAAAACAGGGAAAAGATTATTGGAGCAGTTAGAAAAGATATTCATATTGAGATAGTAGCAGATTCTACTATGAAGAAAAATCAATGTTACATTGATACTGATACAGGCGTTTATGATTGTAGTCTTGATATTCAGTTGGAAAATCTCATCAATGATATCAGAATATTATCTGCTACTGGAGAGTAATAATGGCGGTCATAAATCTTGATAAATACAATGCAATATACGAGAAATGTTATGCAAAGAAGATGGGGAAGGTTGCTAAGATTGTTGGATTAACTATCGAGTCAATAGGACCTGATGCCAACCTTAATGACCTTTGCAGGATTGTGTCCAAAGATAACCCTGAGCAGGAAGTTATGGCTGAGGTTGTCGGATTTAAGGATAACAGAGTACTTCTTATGCCATTTGAGAGTGTAGATGGAATTGGACCGGGAAGCATAGTTGAAAACACTGGCGATGTACTTAAAGTGGCTGTTAGCGACGACATTTTAGGAAAGACGGTGGATGGCCTAGGCAGACCAATAAATGGTGAGGAATTGACAGGTGCTACCCGTTATTCTGTGGAAGCTATGCCGCCAGACCCGATGTCTAGAGAGATAATCAGTCAGGTGCTTCCTCTTGGTGTTAAGGCTGTAGATGGTCTTATGACAATAGGAAAGGGACAAAGAATTGGTATATTTGCAGGAAGTGGAGTTGGAAAGAGTACACTTTTAGGTATGTTTGCAAGAAATACAAAGGCTGATATTAACGTCATCGCGCTTATAGGTGAGCGAGGACGAGAGGTTAGAGAGTTCATAGAGCGAGACATGGGTGAGGAAGGTATGAAGCGAAGCGTAGTAGTTGTAGCAACTTCCGATAAGCCGGCTCTTATTAGAAATAAAGCAGCAAAAACAGCTACGGCTATTGCTGAATATTTCAGGGATCAGGGGAAAGATGTGCTTCTTATGATGGATTCATTAACACGTTTTTCTATGGCTCAGAGAGAGATTGGACTTGCATCAGGCGAACCGCCTGTTACAAGAGGTTATCCACCTAGTGTATACAGTGAGATGCCTAAGCTTTTGGAGCGTGCAGGTATGTCATCCAATGGCTCCATAACAGGCTTGTACACTGTTTTGGTAGATGGTGATGACTTTAATGAGCCGATTACAGATACTGCGAGAAGTATTCTTGACGGACATATTATGCTGTCGAGAAAACTGGGACACAAGAATCATTATCCGGCCATCGATGTACTTCAGAGTATTTCGAGATGTATGGGTCAGGTTGCTACTAGAGAGCACAAGGCTGTGGCAGGTAAGCTGAAAAATGTGTTGGCTACATATAATGAGGCTGAAGACTTGATAAATATTGGTGCATATAAGAGTGGTTCTAATAAGAATATTGATTATGCAATTGAAAAGATTGATCAGGTTAATCAGTTTTTATTACAAGGTGTAGATGAGAAGTTTACATTTGAAGATGAATTGGCTATGCTTAATGAAATTTTTGCAGGAAATGACTAAAGTGGAGTAGTGTATTATGGCAAAGTTTATATACAAAATGCAAAATATTTTAGATATAAAAAACAAGCTGGAAACACAGGAAAAGACGGCATTTGCCATAGAAGTACAAAAGCTTAGAACGGAGGAAGAACGTTTAGAACGAATTCGCCGTGAAATAGATTATTATACTCAGGTCATTAGAAAACAAAATGATGAGCATATAAATATCCAAGAATGGAAAAGGTGCAACGAAGCGCTTGAGTACAAAAAGGATGAGGAAAAAAGACAGATTCAACAGGTGAAAATGGCGGAGAAAAATGTCGATATCGCCAGAGGACGCCTGAATAAGGTAATGATAGAAAGAAAGACACAGGAAATATTAAAGGAAAAAGCTTTCGAAGAGTTTCTAAAGGAGCTTAATGAAAGCGAGAAGAAGGAAGTAGACGAGCTTGTAAGCTTTACTTACAATGATTCAGAGAGCAGGTGATGACATGGCTAAGAAAAACAAAAGAGGCGGCCTTGGTGAAATAGATATTGACGAGAAGAAGGGGAATAAACTGGTAACGATTATTATTGCGGTTGTTATTATAATTCTCTGGCTTGGATTATTTGCATTGTGTATAAAACTGGATGTGGGTGGCTTTGGAAGCTCAGTTATGACTCCGATATTTAAGGATGTGCCGATAATTAACAAGATTTTGCCTGATGAACAATTAGATGAAGAAGATGAGGAATACCCATATAAGAGCTTAGCAGAAGCCATCAATTACATTAAGGAGTTGGAAAAAGAAATAAAGGCTTTGACTGATAGCGGAGTGGCAGATGCAGAAACTATAGCAGACCTGCAGGCAGAGATTAATCGACTTAAGGTTTTTGAGGAGAACCAGTTGGAGTTCCAGAAACAGAAGGAGAAGTATTATAACGAAGTTGTGTTTGGAAATAGTGCTATCGACTATGAATATTACAAGCAATATTACGAGCAGATAAATCCTGAATATGCAGAAGTTCTTTATCAGCAGGTTTTAGAGAGATATTTGGAAAATCAAAGATATAAGGAGCTTGCAAATGCTTATGCGGAGATGAAGCCTAAAAAAGCAGCGGCAGCACTATATGAAATGACAGGAAATTTAGAAGTTGTCGTGGCTATACTTCAGAATATGGAAGTGGAGGCTCGAGCTGAGATACTTGATGCATTAAGTGATATTGATGCGGTGTTCTGTGGAAAGATAACAGTTATGCTCACTCCGGAATAAAAATTTATAAAATAAAAATATTACCTCCTTTTTGGGTTTTTTTACAAAAAAGGCTAAAGATTATATTTCTAAATGCCGATAAAAACAATGTGAAAAAATATAAAAAGGAGGTGTTTTAATGACAAGTGTTGGCGTAAGTAGTATAGGTAGCATGCTTAAAACTTCACAGAACTTAAGTGTTAGCCAGAAATCAGATGTAAGTGTAAATACATTTGATGAGACTTTAAATAATTTAAAGTCGGATAATGGTATTAAGTCACAGCCAGAGAAAGCAGAGGTTAACAAGTCAGAGGATAGCAGCTTTGAGGCAGATACAAAGAAGCTGGATGCACCGGCTAAAAAGGAAGCTATCAAGAAGGAAAGTGAACCTACTTATGAGCAGATTGCAGCTGTGGCAGAGGAAGTTATAAGTCAGGTGAAAGAAGCTATACAGCAACAGTTTAATGTCACTGAGGAAGAGTTATCATCTGTTATGGAATCTTTGGGAATAAAAGATGAAAATCTTTTGGATGTAAGTTCGCTTACAAAGATTGTGATGAAGCTTAGTGGTGACCTGAAACAGTCAGATTTGCTTACTAATCCTAATTTTGCAAAAGATTTAAAAGAGCTTCTTGCTACAGTGGAAAACATCAAGGAAGATGTGGTTGCAAATATGGCAGATATGGAAGCTGATAAGTTACCGGAAGCTGAAGAACTTGTACATAACACTGAGGAACAGAATGTTACAGATGTAAAAGATGTGACAGATGTAAGAGAAAATGATTCAGAGATTCAGACAGAAGCTGAGGATTCGGATGTTGAAGTGAATATAGAAGATTCATCAACAGAGGAATTAAATGGTTTAGATGAAAGTGCTGCAACTACACAGGATGCTTTCAAAGAATCATCAGAAGGACAATCAGACGGAGCTTTAAAACACAATGAGCCTAAAACGGATAAGGTTAGTTTGGTAGAAGGAAATCAGGCTATATCACCACAGGATTTCGCAGCAAGACTTACTGAAGACTTATCGGCAAGAGTTGGAGATGAAAATGCTACAGAGATTGTTAAACAGGTTGTGGAGCGGGTTCAGGTACAGGCTAAGCAGGGCGTTAAGTCATTGGAAATGCAGTTATATCCTGAACATTTAGGTAAGGTTTTTGTTCAGATTGTTTCAAAGGACGGTGCCATAACAGCTCAGATTACTGCTGAAACAGAGGCAGCAAAGAGCGCATTGGAGAGTCAGCTTACAATTCTTAAGGAAAATCTTAACAATCAGGGTGTAAAGATTGAAAATGTAGAGGTTACGATTGCCAGTCACGCATTCGAGCAGAATATGCAGGGTGAAAGAGGTCAGGAGCAGGATCAGGGTAAAGGTAACCGAGGCAGAAGAGCAGAGAGGATTCTTAATGAAGGCTTCATGGAAGAAGTAAAGGAAGAACCTGATATAATGGAATTCAGGGGAAATACAGTAAGCTATTCCGCATAGCAGAAAGGAAAAAACATGGGATTAACAGTTGAAAATGGAAAGGTAGATACAAATTACACTGATACATACCAGAAGGAAGATACAAAAGGAACTAGCGAGCTTGGTAAAGACGCGTTTTTACAGCTTCTTGTAACACAGCTTCAGCACCAGGACCCATTATCACCACAGGATAACTCAGAGTTTGTTGCACAGTTAGCACAGTTCTCATCTCTTGAGGCATTGCAGAATCTTTCTACAAATACTAACAATACACAGGCATTATCGCTTGTTGGAAAAAATGTAATTATTGAAGTTGGTAAGTCAGAGGGATTATCTGAGACAACAACAGTGGCAGGCTATGTTGATTATGTGCAGATGGTTGACGGAAAAGCTAAGTTGGCTATAAACGAAGAATTATACAATTTCGAAGATTTAGATTGTGTAATTGACGATTATTATTTAGGCAATGTAATCGGAGGCGGAAATTCAGGTAGCACAGAGGAGACACCTGAGGAATAGGTATTCAGGGAGGATACCGGAAGGGAGAAAAATATGGATATTAAAAATAGTTTCTCTTCAATTGAACAAATTACCGGCCAGTACTTAAGTAATCAGTTAAAAAAGCCGATAAATAAAACAAGTGATGGATTGTCATTTGCGGAGGTTTTAAATTCCAAGAAGACAGAGGAATTGAAATTCTCTAAACATGCTGACGCAAGGCTTAACGAAAGAAATATCAGTTTATCACCAGAGCAGATTGAGCGTTTGAATATAGGTGCCAAAAAAGCAAACGCAAAGGGCATTGGAGAATCGCTGATGATTATGGATGATTTGGCATTTATTGTTAATATCAAAAATAATACTGTAGTTACAGCAATCGACAGTAAAGCAAGCGAAGAAAATATATTTACAAATATTGACGGAGCCGTAATAGTATAAGCTTGGACCTATTGCAGGAAAGCTTCATCTCTGACTGACAGATGAGATGAGAAGATACGGCCCCTACTAAGGAGGTCATTAATTATGATGAGATCATTGTACTCTGGTGTATCAGGTCTTAAAGTACATCAGACAGGTATGGACGTTATAGGTAATAATATTGCCAACGTAAATACAGTTGGATTTAAATCACAGAGAGCTACATTTTCAGAATTGTTCTATCAGACAACACAGTCAGCTTCAGGACCAAATGCTGCAACATCAACAGGTGGTCAGAATGCCAAGCAGATTGGTTTGGGTTCAAATGTTGCACAGATTTCTGTAAATATTAAAAACGAAGGTGGTTCACAGTCCACAGGTAACGATACAGATTTAAAGATTAACGGACAGGAATTTTTCGTAATCCAGAAAGGTGGAGTTGAGTATTATACAAAGGCAGGAAACTTCACAACTGATGGATATGGTAATCTTGTTACAGGTTCCGGCGGATACGTGATGGGTTATGCTGCTGAGAGAGATGAAACTACAGGCGATTTCATTCTTCTTACAGATGAGCTTAGACCAATTTCGTTATACGGTGAGGAGTATATGCTTACATCACCATCACAGTCAACAACAGGAAAGATTACAGGAAATATTGATTCTGCTGACGAAGACTTTACAGATGATGGACTTGGCTACAAGACCGCTGATATGTATTTGTATGATTCATTAGGAAACTCATACAATGTACAGTTCAGAATTGAGCAGGATTTTAATAGCACAACAGGTTACACATTGTCTGTAAATAAGATTTTCAATGGTACTGAGGAAATTACATCAATGGCAGCTACATTAACAGCAGCTGATGGTACAGAAGGCGATGGTATTCACATTGATTTCGACCCTACAGAGGGTACTGTTGTGGGTGCTGAGAATTTTACATTGAATATATACGAGGCAGATGATCAGGGAGATCCTACAGCCAACAAGACACCTACATTCCCACAGTCTATAGCAGTAGATTTTGGCGATATTACAAACTATGGTAGTGATTATTCAATTGTCGCAAATAGAGGTGATGGAACAATTGACAATCTTGGAGCTGGTAAAGCAGTTGGTAAGATGATTAGCGTTGCTATTCAGACTGATGGTAAAATTATTTCATCATACGACAATGGTGATACACTTTGTATAGGACAGATTGCTGCAGCAAGCTTTGCTAATGCTGCGGGTCTTGAGAAGATTGGTGACAACCTTTTTGCATCTACACTTAACTCAGGAGAGGCAAATGTAAATGACATCACAGCCTTTGGTGATGATATGTCAAGTGGTGTTCTTGAGATGTCAAATGTAGACCTTGCTACAGAGTTTACAAATATGATTGTAACTCAGAGAGGCTATCAGGCGAATTCAAGAGTTATTACAACTTCGGATACAATGATAGAGGAACTTTTAAACCTTAAGAGATAATAAAATAATAGTCTAGGGATAGCCATAAAATGTCAAATTTTGGGTTATCCCTAGTACTTTTTATATATTTACGACTAAATTTTTGTAAAAATATAAAAAAAACAAAAAAAATTTATCAAATGTTGTTGGTAATTGGGGTAAAATGTGGTATGATATTATAAGTTATAATACATAGATAATGTAATGTTTGGACAGGCGGTGAGTAGTAGATGGATATAGCTTCGATAATAGGTATAGTGGTTGGTGCGATAGTAGTAGTTTTCGGTATCATATTTGATGGTAAAGCCATTAATATGGGCTCTTTGATAAACTTCTATGACTTACCATCAATTATTATTACTGTCGGAGGAAGTTTGACAGGTTTGTTGGCTATGAATAGTGTGTCTAGCTTTGTGAGTGGATTTAAGAGCATTAGTTTGGCCCTTAAATTACATACTATAGATGAAGGCGAGACAATAAAAAAAATAATAGATTTATCGAATATAGCTAGAAAAGAAGGACTTTTACAGCTTGAAGAAGCGGCCAATGATTTAGATGATCAGTTTATGAAAAAAGGTGTTTTGCTTATCGTAGATGGTACTGATCCGGATTTGGTAAGAGCTATTCTTGAAACAGAATTGTCATGTATAGAACAAAGACATAAAACGGTTATAGGTTTCTGGGAAAGTTGGGCATCTATGGCGCCTGCTTGGGGTATGATTGGTACTCTTATCGGACTTGTAAATATGCTTGTTTCTCTTGATGACCCTAGTTCAATCGGACCTGCTATGGCTGTAGCACTCCTTACAACATTATATGGTTCGATTATTGCTAACTGGCTTACAACACCGGTGGCAAAGAAGTTAGGTGTTAATAACTCGGCCGAGGTTATGATGAAAGAAGTTATGATTGAAGGCTTGTTGTCTATACAGGCAGGTGAAAACCCAAGAGTAATTGAGGAAAAACTTAAGTCATTCCTTTCACCGGCTCAAAGAGAGCAGTTTGCTGAGGGAAATGAAGGTGGTGAGTAGTCATGGCTAGAAAAAAGAAGGAAGAGACTCCGGCACCTGGGTCACCGGCGTGGATGGCTACCTTTAGTGACTTGATGAATCTTTTGCTTACATTCTTCATTTTGTTATTCTCGATGTCATCAGTAGATGCGGCTAAGTTTGAGGAAATTGCAGCCTCGCTTAATGCGAGTTTTAGTATATTTGATAGTGGGGCACCATCTATAACAGAAGGTGGATTGGTTTCAAGTGGTATTAGCCAGTTAGACCAGATTGATAACTATCAACAGAATATGAATGAAAATCAAGATGAATCAGACACCAATAATGAAATCACAGAAGAAGAGCTTCAAGGTAAATATGACGAGATGCAGTCAGAGGCTACAGAAAATTTAGGTGAAGAAATCGAAGAAGAGCTTAAGAACGAAGGATTGCTTAGTGGTGATTACGAAGGCTTTATAGATATGGAGATTACATCTCAGTATGTAGCACTCACATTAAATGGCTCAATACTATATGATTCAGGTAGAGCTGAGATAAAAAATGAGGCGTTGACTTTTCTTGATAAGCTTGGAAATGTTATTGCCAGATATGGTGAGAATATTGTTGAAATAAGAGGATACACAGATACAGTTCCGGTTAGTGCTGGTAATAAATATGCAGATAATATGGAACTTTCTCAGGCGAGAGCCTATTCAGTATATAGGTATCTTGTCAATCAAAAGAATATGAGTGAGGACATGATGGAATGTTCGGGACGTGGAGAGCATGATCCTATTGCATCGAATGAGACGGCAGAGGGAAGAGCTTTAAACAGAAGAGTAGAGATTAGAATATACAATGAGATATATTCTCAAGCAAGCTCTCAATAAATATAATCATATTCATTAGAAATAAGCGGAAAGGGTTAGGAGTAAACCATGAAAAAGGGATTAATTAATCTTATATTGTTGGTGCTTGTTGTAACCAATGTGGTTTTGACGGCTATATTAGTATTTGCAGTAGTGCCTGCAATGAATGCAGCAACAGATCTTATTGGTAAAGTAGCACAGGGTATAGATCTTGAAAAAGAATTAAAGGATGCCAATAGTGATACAATCAGCATTGATAAGACAGAGACGTTCTCATTTGCGGAAAAGATAACTATTCAGCTTAAAACCGACAATGGTCAAGAGAGTTATGCGCAGTTTCAGTTGACATTAAGACTTAATACTGAGGATGAAGCGTACTCTAAGTATAAAGATAAGCTTACTGCTAATGAGCAGCTTATGCGTGCAGAAGTAAACAGAGTTGTTGCTATGTACACAGGAGATCAGCTTTTAAGCAACACCAGTCAGGCGGCTACTGATGTTAGAGATGCTTTGAGAAAGCTTTTTAATGAAACTGAGTTTATATATGATGTAAACTTTAGTGATTTAGTAATACAGGAAAGATAGCCTATACAGAATGACATAAATGTAAGGAGGTGAAGATGTGGGAGAGGTATTATCTCAAAATGAGATAGATAATCTGCTTAAAGCTTTGAGTACCGGTGAGCTGGATGCAGAGGAATACAAAAATAAAGACGAAAAACAAGTTAAAGTTTATGACTTTAAAAGACCATCAAAATTCTCCAAAGAACATCTTCGTACTCTTGAAATTATCTTTGAGCATTATGGAAGATTGTTATATACGAACTTACCAGCATATCTTCGTAAGACGGTTGCAGTAGAGGTGGTAAACTCGGAAGCGGTTATCTATTCAGAGTTTTCCAATGCTCTTTCAAACCCGGTTCTTTTAGGAATCGTAGATGCATCGCCACTTAATGGTAAAATAATCATGGAGTTGGGAACAAATTTAGGATATGCCATTATAGACAGAATGCTTGGTGGAGCCGGAGCATCATTAGAAAAGAAGAGAGAATTTTCTGAGATAGAGATTATTATTATAGAAAGATTTTTATCAATTTGTATAGATTTGCTGAGAGAACCTTGGCAAAATGTAGTGGCAATAAAACCTCGTTTAGAGCGAATAGAGACTAATCCGCAGTTTGCGCAGATTATATCGCCACAGGAGATGATATCCATTGTTACATTATCTATAAAGATAGGTGACATTGAAGGACTTATGAACATATGTCTTCCTTATGATACATTGGAAGAGGTTGTGGATAAGTTAAATACAAAGTATTGGTTCTCAACTATGAAAGAAAAGGATGAGAATACATATGAAGAAGCAATCGAGGCATTGATTAGCAGAGCTGAGATTCCTATCAAGGCAACACTTGGACACAGTAGTATTTCTGTAAATGATTTTGTAAATTTACAAAAAGGTGATATAATAAAACTGGAGTCGAAAGTTGGCGAAGAACTACAAATATATGTAGGTAATATTAAGAAGTTTTACGCTTTACCGGGAGCGTCTAATGACAACTACGCGGTAAGGATTACATCAATTATTAGGGAGGAGTAGAGAAGATGGACGGAATGCTGTCGCAGGAAGAAATAAACGCTTTATTAAGCGGAGTTGACATAACAGCAGCCGAGTCAGTGCCGATGACAGATTCGCTCAGTGATATGGAAAAAGATATCATGGGTGAAATTTCAAACATCAGTATGGGAACGGCAGCAACAACATTATCTTCCCTTGTAAATCAGAAGGTAGATATAACAACACCGTCTGTTCAGTACTCACATTGGGATGAACTTGTCTCACAGTATGACAGACCTTGTGTATTTTTACAGATATCTTATAAAGAAGGCTTAAGTGGAAATAACGTTCTTATTCTTAAGGAGAGCGATGTTAAGATTATTGCAGACCTTATGATGGGAGGCGATGGTCTTAATGTATCTGATGAATTTGGAGAATTACATTTAAGTGCTATTTGCGAGGCTATGAACCAGATGATGGGAACAGCCGCAACATCATTATCTTCTATGTTAAACATGAAGATAGATATTAGTCCACCGGTGGCAAGTCTTGTAGACTTAAATGACACCATAGATGAGGCGGATATTACAGACTTTCTTAAGGGAGGGTTTGTTAAAATATCATTTAAGATGACTATCGGCGAGTTAGTTGATAGTGAGATTATGCAATTATACCCATTAGAATTTTGTAAGGAGCTTTGTGCTAAGTTTAACTCCGGTTCTGATACAGCAGCGGAACCAGAGAAGAAGACTGAGGAGCCGGTTTCAGCGCCAGCACCACAAGCAGCAGCTCCAGCACCGGCGCCTATGCCAGCAGCAATGGAACAGCAGCCAATGCAGCAGGCACAGCCGATGGATATGGCAAATGGTTACCCAACACCACAGATGGGTATGCCAATGCAACCAATGATGGGTATGCCTATGATGAATCCAATGATGGGAAATCAGATGATGGGAAATCAAATGATGGGCTATATGGCACAGCCAATGCAGGAGGTAAATGTACAATCTGCACAGTTCCAAGCTTTTTCACCGGATTTGGTAGCTGCAAATCAGAAAGAAAACATCAATTTAATTATGGATGTTCCTTTGGAGGTTACAGTAGAATTAGGCAGAACAACAAAATCAATTCAAGATATTCTTGAATTTGCACCAGGTACAATCATTGAACTGGAAAAGATAGCAGGTGAGCCGATTGACGTACTAGTAAATGGCAAGTATGTGGCAAGAGGCGAGGTTGTTGTCATCGAAGAAAGTTTTGGTGTACGTGTTACAGAGATTATTAAATAATTTTTGATAGGAGAGATAAAAGTTATGGCAAAAAATATTTTAATTTGTGATGATGCGGCATTCATGCGAATGATGATCAAAGACATTTTGACAAAGAATGGTTACAACATTGCAGGTGAAGCTGAAAACGGTAAAGTTGCCGTTGAAAAATATGCCGAGACAAAGCCTGACTTAGTTATGATGGATATCACAATGCCAGAGATGGATGGTATCCAGGCACTTAAGAAGATTAAGGAAGCTGATCCAGGAGCAACAGTTATTATGTGTTCAGCTATGGGACAGCAGGCGATGGTTATCGAGTCAATCCAGTCAGGAGCAAAAGACTTTATTGTTAAGCCATTCCAGGCAGACAGAGTTCTGGAGGCTGTTAAGAAAGTATTAGGATAGTCTGTATGGACGGATTCATCCAGTTGCTAGTAGCATTACTGATATTTGTTGGTGTTTTACTTATGACATACTATACAACAAAGTATATTGCAAAATTGCAATCTGCAGGTATGAAGGGTAAAAATATATCAGTTATTGAGACGCAGCGACTTTCAAACACAAAGAATTTACTTATTGTAAAGATAGGGCAGGAGTATTATGCTCTTGCTTCAGGGAAAGATACAATCACTGTTATCGGTAAGTTGGATTCTTCCGGGCTGAACTTGCCCGAGGAGAATCCAATAACCGAAGGTGGTAAGTCTTATTCTGAAAGTTTCTCACACTTATTGGAAAAATTTAAAAAGAAGCAGGATAAAGAGTAAGGTATAGCAGGCTTATGAAGAAGATTATTTTAAGAATACTGTGTCTTATGCTTTTTGTATGTTGCTTTACTTTTTCGCATAGTACTAGTGTTTATGCTACTACTGTGGAGGGCGATGATACAGCAGGTGAAGATACAAATACAATTATAGATGCAGATCCATCAGATGCTGATGTGCTTGGCATAACTATAGGTACAGATTCTGATAGTATAAGTAGTGCCTTACAGATAGTAATTGTATTGACGGTAATAGCATTATGTCCGTCAATACTTATTATGTTAACTTCTTTTACGAGAATACTTGTTGTTCTTCATTTTACCAGAAGTGCATTAAATACTCAGAGCGCACCACCTAATCAGGTGCTCATTGGAATTGCACTGTTCCTTACGATTTTCATAATGTCGCCAACATTTGGCAGAATCTATGAGGAAGCGTATGTTCCGTTTAGTAATGAGGAAATGAATCAGGAGGAATTCTTTGAAGCGGCATTGGACCCTTTGAGAGAATTTATGTTCAATCAGGTTGATGAGCAGGATTTGAACACAATGTGCGAGCTTTCCGGCATTACAGAAATTGATAATATTGAGGAGGATGTGCCTACTACTACGCTTATTCCTGCGTTTATTATAAGTGAGCTAAGAACAGCGTTTTGGATAGGTTTCCTTATATATGTACCATTCCTTGTTATTGATATGGTGGTTTCATCAGTACTGATGTCAATGGGTATGATGATGCTTCCACCAACAACGATTTCAATGCCATTTAAGATTTTATTATTTGTCTTGGCAGATGGATGGAATCTTATCATTGTAAATTTGATGCAAACGTTCCGGTGACGGAAGTGGGAGGTAATAAAAAATGACTGTTGAAGCCGTTTTAGATGTGGCAATAGAGGCCATCTGGACAATTATTATTACATCTGCACCACTTCTTATAATATCGCTGGTAGTTGGATTGGTAGTAAGTATTTTTCAGGCGGTTACTTCTATACAGGAGCAGACGCTCACATTTGTACCAAAGATTGTGGCAATTTTTCTTGCAATGTTGATATTTGGTTCATTTATACTAAATACAATTGTTGAGTTTATGACAGAACTTTGGAACAGTTTTGGAGAATATATGTAATGAATATTGACGTTGTTATTTCACAGCAGGAGATAGAGTACTTTATATTAATATTGGTGAGAATTACATCATTTGTTTTTATAGCCCCTTTTTTTGGAATGAGCAACACACCTCAGCGTACCAAATTGGGGTTTTCTGTTTTTTTTACACTGATATTATATAACACTCTCCCTACTATGGAGGTAGAATACAGCACATTGATAGAGTACACAGCTCTGATTGTAAAGGAAGCAGCAGCTGGCTTGCTTATAGGATTTTCTGCATATATATGTAGCAATATAATCCTTTTTGCAGGTAGATTAATTGACACAGATATAGGATTGGCGATGGCAAGTATGTTTGACCCGACAACCAATCAAATGTCAACAATTACAGGCTCTCTATACAATAATTTGATAATGCTGTTGATGCTAATATCTCATATGCATGTGTTTTTGCTCAGTGCAATAAAGGATTCATTTACACTTATCCCAATTGGAAATATCAGTGTAAATGAAACTATGTATGATACTATGCTGGGATTTTTGGCAAATTACTTTATCATAGGTTTTAGGATGGTGTTGCCTGTTTTTGTAGCTATTTTGGTGCTTAATTGTGCACTTGGCATTATGACGAAGATAGCGCCATCTATTCATATGTTTGCAGTAGGAATCCAATTAAAGGTATTATGTGGACTGTTGATACTTTTTATTACAGTATCTCTTCTTCCAACTATTGCGAATTTTATATTTGATATTATGAAGCAAATGGTTATTCAGGTAATGAAAGGAATGTACTGATGTGGACAAGTATGATATAGCTTTAAAACTTAATCTACAGTTGTTTGCAAAGGACGGTCCTGGTGGCGAAAAAACAGAACCTGCGTCACAGAAAAAGCTGGATGATGCCAGAAAAAAAGGTCAGGTAGCAAAAAGTAAGGAGATAGTTAATGCAGCATTTCTTTTGGTAAGCTTTGTATTTTTGGACATGTACATAGGTGTTGTAGGCGAAGGTCTTGTGGACTCGTTTAAGACAATATACAGTGTCATACCAAAGTATGCATCCAGAACTGAAGATGTAAATTTAGGAGTTGCATTGTCAGTCCTTGGAGAAATGCTTTTTAGCATAGCTATTATTATTGCTCCATTTTTAATAGTGGCATTTGTAATAAACTTCGCAGGAGATTTGGTTCAGGTAAAGTGGAAAATCTCTGGTGAGGCATTAAAACCTAAATTTAGTAATCTTAATCCTGTTAATGGATTTAAGAGAATGTTTTCGAAGCAATCCCTGATAAACCTGTTAAAATCAGTGGCGATTGTATTTGTATGTATATATGTTATATATACGGAACTAACAGATAATATATATGCTCTTTATGGGCTATATGATGTATCCTTACAACAAGGAGTTGTATTTGCAGGCGATATGGTATTTTCTATTGCCATAAAAATTAGTGCAATATACTTGTTTGTGGGTGTAATCGATTATATTTATCAGATTAGAAAATTTAAGAACGATATGATGATGACAAAGCAGGAAGTGAAGGATGAGTATAAGCAGTCCGAAGGAGATCCAACAGTTCGTCAGCAGATTCGTAGAAAGATGAGAGAAGTTTCGCAGAGAAGAATGATGCAAAAGCTGCCAGAGGCAGATGTTGTCATCACAAACCCTACCCATTTTGCTGTGGCAATTAAGTATGATTTAAGTGTTGCAAAAGCGCCGGTAGTTATAGCAAAGGGTGAAGATTTTCTGGCTCAGAAAATCAAGGAAGTAGCGAGAGAACACAATATTGAAATAGTAGAAAATAAACCATTGGCAAGAGCGCTGTATCACAGCGTTGACATAGATGAGGAAATTCCTCAGGAGTTGTACCAGGCCGTAGCAGAAGTACTGGCCTATGTGTACAACTCAAAAAATAAAACTGTGCCTAGAGGATAGTAGAGTATAAGAGAAGGGAGTGACGGAAGATGAAGAAAACAGATATAGGCTTGGGACTTTATATCTTAGCAGCTATTGTATTCCTCATTATTCCATTACCTAGTATTATACTTGATATTTTACTGGCCTTTAATATGGCAGTAGCTCTTGTAATTTTGTTTAATGCAGTATTTGCTAAGGAAGCTATGAATATGTCATCCTTCCCTACATTATTGCTTTTAACAACATTATTTAGAATTTCCCTTAACGTTTCATCTACAAAGCTTATTTTAAGTACAGGTGATCCTGGTAAGGTAGTAGAGACATTTGGATACTTTGTTGGTAGCGGTAGCTTGGTTATCGGTGTTATCGTATTTATTATTCTTTTGATAGTTCAGTTTATGGTTATCAATAAAGGTTCAGAGAGAGTTGCAGAAGTAACAGCAAGATTCACACTGGATGCTATGCCTGGTAAGCAGATGGCTATTGATGCTGACTTAAATACAGGAGCTATCACAGACCAGCAGGCTAGGGAGAGGAGAGAGAAGCTTCAAGCCGAGTCTTCATTCTTCGGTTCTATGGATGGTGCTGTTAAGTACGTAAAAGGAGATGCGACTGCAGGTCTTATGATTACAATTATCAACTTTGTTGGTGGTTTGGTCATGGGTGTTGTGATGCAGGGTATGGAAGTAGGAGAGGCTCTTGACAGATACACAATCCTCACAATCGGTGATGGTCTTGTAAGCTCTATTCCATCTCTTCTTATATCGTTAGCAACAGGTATACTTGTAACTAAGGCTTCAAAAGATATGGATATGGGAGATATGGTTGTTTCCCAGCTTTTCGATATACCAAAGGTTATGTGGGCAGTTGGTGCCGCAATGACATTTTTAGGTATTACAACAGAACTTCCTATATACATTTTTGTACCTATGGGTATCGGATGTATACTTATTGGTAACAGAATGCGTGATAGTCAGGCAGTTGAAAGAATCGAGGAAGAGACGGGTGAGGCTCAGGCAGAAGCTGAGGAAATCAGAAGACCAGAGAATGTGGTATCTCTCCTTCAGGTCGACCCTATCGAGTTAGAGTTTGGTTATGGAATTATTCCACTTGCTGATGTTAATCAGGGTGGAGACTTGCTTGATAGAGTTGTAATGATTAGACGACAAATAGCACTGGAACTTGGTGTGGTTGTACCTATTATCCGTTTGCGAGATAATATTCAGCTTAATCCAAACCAGTATATTATAAAAATTAAAGGTGTACAGATTAGTGAAGGTGAAATCTTATTTGACCATTATATGGCAATGAATCCAGGAATGGTTGAGGAGGAAATTACAGGTATCCCTACATTCGAGCCATCATATCATCTTCCAGCTCTTTGGATTACAGAGAGTCAGAGAGAGAGAGCAGAATCTATGGGCTACACAGTTGTTGATCCGCCTTCAATTATCGCAACACATCTTACAGAAATTGTTAGAAGTCATATAGATGAGCTTCTTACAAGACAGGATGTACAGAACCTTATCAACAATGTCAAGGAATCAAATCCGGTACTTGTGGACGAGCTTATTCCAAAGCTTCTTGGTATTGGAGAGGTGCAGAAGGTATTACAGAACCTTTTGCGAGAAGGCATTTCTATAAGAGATTTGCTTACAATATTTGAAACGCTTGCAGATCATGCAGCAGTCACTAGGGATACGGACGTGCTGACAGAGTATGTAAGGCAGAGCTTAAAGAGAGCTATTAGTGCGAAATTCTTTGCATCTAACGAAGTGACAAGTGTAGTTACATTGGATCCAAAGAATGAGCAGGAGATTATGGGAAGTGTTAAGCAGACAGAGCAGGGCTCTTATATAGCACTTGACCCGGAAAGACAGAGATTAATTATTGCTTCATTAGAGCAGGAAATTAAGAAGATGGAGGACATGGGTAAGGTACCTATTGTCATTACATCACCTATAGTCAGAATGTACTTTAAGAAGATGACACAAGACTATTTTAGAGATTTAATTATCATTTCATATAATGAGATTGAATCTAATATTGAATTACAGTCAGTAGGGATGGTGAGCGCATAATGATAATCAAAAAATTCCAGGCAGCAACAGAGACAGAAGGTATACTTATGGCTAAGCATGAGCTTGGCGATGCTGCGGTTATCATGAATATTAAGACAATTAAACATAGGGGTATAGCCAGATTATTTAAGAAGGATATTGTGGAAGTGACAGCAGCACTTGAGGAGAGAGCTCATACAACTGATAAGATTCCTGTAAAAACGATTAATGCTATAGTAGATGATAGTACAAAGCCGGTTATGGAGCTTGATAAGAGAAATACAGCTATTGAGGCAAAGCTTGATAACCTTCAGAGTATGCTTCAGAGTAAGATTTCTGTAAGTGAGCCGGCCCCACAGGTGCAAAAGGAAGAAGAAAAAGAGGACGATAAAAATAAAAATGTAAACTTTAAGTTTATGCAGCTTGTGTATCGTCAGTTATTAGATAATGAGGTAGACGAAAAGTATGCAAACCAGATTATTGGTGAAATAGAATCAAGCCTTAAGAAAGAGTCGAATATTGACAGTATTTTAGCTGGAATATATCAGAAAATCATATTAAAGCTTGGACAGCCAAAGGTGCTGGAGGCAGAGGAGAAGAAGACTAAACTTTTCTTCTTTATGGGACCTACAGG
>JAFSIA010000019.1 GCA_017440045.1 Lachnospiraceae bacterium | reverse complement strand
TGCCAAGAGGTAGACAATTATCGGGAATAGTAAACGTTGAGTCATATGCTCCGTTAAACTGCAACTGACATACATTACCCGTCTTATAAATAGTAGCATAACTATTAACTACTATTGTTTGCGTATTTAAATCGCTATTTATGTACGTTTTATTGATTGCCCGTATTAGACAATGAATAAAGCGTATTTTTATGCTTAAAGAATGAAAGGAGAAAACTAAAAAAATCGAAGTAGTAGGAGGAGTAAAGATGGATGAAGCAATAGCAGTAGTTATAGCATCAGTAGTCACAGGAATATGTGCAATTATAGTAGGGTTAATAAATAGCCATATTCAAGCAAACGCAACAAGAAAATTGATAGAGTACAAGATTGAAGAACTTACAAAAAGAGTAGAAAAGCACAACAACGTGGTTGACCGTACTTATGAGCTTGAAAAGATTGTAAGGCTTCACGAAGAGCAGATTGATGTTGCGAACCATAGATTAAAAGATTTGGAAGATGCAGAGAAAGAAAAGAGGTGAGTAAGATGAACATAAAAGAGAAACTTGCAAAGTTAATAGATGTTAAGAGCATTGTGACTGTCGGATTGACAGCCATTTTTTGTATCCTGGCATTGAAAGAAGTCATAACCAGTACTGAGTTTATGACAATTTTCACACTCGTAATTTCTTTTTACTTTAATAAGCAAAAAGAAACAACACCAGACACTACAAAGAAAGAGGAGGATTAGATTATGGCAATTAAAATCGGTCATGCAAATATTAATGAAAAGGGACAGGTATCAGGCGGAGTAAAAGGTGACCAGAATAAACGAGAGGTCGAAGTGAGAGCATATTGGAATTTTGGCTATGATATGGTGCTTAGACCAAAAAAACCAGAAGTTGCTGAAAAGTCAGCAAACTTTGTTGAGACTGCTTGTGCTAATGACAATATAGGTTATGGGCAAGGTTATCGAAACTCATTATTTGCACAGGCAGTAGCAGTTAAATTTGACTGTAAGAAAATCGTTGTGAAGTGTGAATGCGATTGTTCATCTTTAATCCACGTTGCAGTTATCGCAGCAGGGGTAAATATTACATATGGTAGCAATGCATTTACTACACGTACAATGACATTAAGACTTGTACAGTCAGGAGATTACGAAAAGTTGACAGCTTCCAAGTATTTAAAATCTGATAAATACTTAAAGCGTGGAGATATTCTTGTTAAAACGGGAAGTCATACGGTTATGGTGCTTGAAGATGGAAGTGGTGTAAGTCCTACATCTAAAAAGCCTGATATTATATATGCAGTAAAAGCAGATGGAAAGTGGTACCCGGAAGTGAAAAATAATACCAATTATGCAGGTGTTGAAAACAAAGCAATTACAGATGTGATGATTAAGTTGTCTGATGGAACACCTATTAAGTACAGAGCACATATAGAAGAGGACAACAGATGGCTTCCATGGGTTACAGGTTATAACAAGAAAGACCACAACAATGGTTATGCCGGTAATGGAAAACCTATTGATGCTATTGAAATTAAATGCGATAAATATGAGATTGGCTACAAGGTATCAAGTACAGCTAACGGAGCTAGGTATTATTCAGAAGTTAAAGACTCACAAAATGATTACGCAGGTGTTTTTGGTAGACCTATTGATAAGTTGATATGTAGAGTGCTATAATCAGGTGTGAAAAAGTATTAAATAAGTATGCGGTTTTGGTTGAGATTATGTGAAATTGTCAAACTGAAAATTAGCAGACATATTATAAGAAGAAACTAATGATTTTTATTATAGGTTTTAACACAACGGTCCACCATACTGGCTCATGATTATCTGAGCAATTTTGGGATTTCGTGTCTTGATGTTTACAGGATATTGAAGTCGTCTTTCATAAGTCCACATATTAGAACCCTCCCTTCTTATTTAAGAGCCAAGGATGATTGCAATCATTCCATGTCCACTTATCATTATCCCACATATCGTATGCTACAAGGGCGCCGTATCTTTCTGTGTATTCTTCTATAAGGTCGTGGCGTATATGCATCATTTTTCTGAAAAAATCCATTGCCTCCTCGCAATCTGGATGAGTGTCTAAGAAAAGTCTTGTATCATCCATAGCAAAGCTTACTTTTGTGATTAAATCAAGAAGGTCTTCTCTGGAACGATTATTTACGCTGCAAGAATTCTGAATATTACAATTTCCCATATTACTTTCCAACGCTCCTTCCTAAAAATGGTCTGTTAAGGCAAGGGAAGATGGTTCCCACAGCCAGGGCTTTGTCTAAATCATAAAGATTATTCCAATTTTGCCATGGTACGTATGCCATAGCTACAGGCATATCAGATGGAAACGAATCATTCTGAACAGACTGACAAGATGAGCATCTGCCGTTAGGGTTATTAGTCATATACCTCATAAAAACTCCTATATATTAAGATACATTATATTCTATGCGCCTGTCGGCTTATGGGAACTTGACATAAAAATATAAGTGTGTATGTTTTTGTAGCTGTTTACTTGCATTTGCCCGAGGATTATGATAAAACTATTATGATAAAAGAAAAAATTTACAACGGAGGTATTTTACATGTTAGTTTCAGCAGCAGAAATGTTAAAGAAGGCTAAAGCTGGAAAGTACGCTGTAGGTCAGTTTAATATTAACAACCTTGAGTGGACAAAGGCTATTTTATTAACAGCTCAGGAGTTAAATTCACCTGTTATCTTAGGTGTTTCTGAGGGTGCCGGAAAATATATGGCAGGTTACAAGACTGTAGTAGGTATGGTTAATGGTATGTTGGAGGAGCTTAAGATTACTGTTCCTGTAGCATTACATTTAGATCACGGTAGCTACGAAGGATGTATGAAGTGTATCGAGGCAGGATTCTCATCAATCATGTTCGATGGCTCACATTATCCAATCGATGAGAACGTAGCAAAGACAAAGGAACTTGTTAAGATTGTTAACGAGAAGGGAATGTCACTTGAGGCAGAAGTTGGTTCAATCGGTGGCGAGGAAGACGGCGTTGTAGGAAAGGGCGAGTGTGCTGATCCTAACGAGTGTAAGGCAATCGCTGACCTTGGCGTTGATATGCTTGCAGCTGGTATTGGTAATATTCACGGAAAGTATCCAGAAAACTGGGAAGGCTTAAGCTTTGAAACACTTGATGCTGTTCAGCAGCTTACAGGTGATATGCCACTTGTTCTTCATGGTGGTACAGGCATTCCAGAGGATATGATTAAGAAGGCAATCAGCCTTGGTGTTGCAAAGATTAACGTAAACACAGAGTGCCAGCTTTCATTTGCAGCAGCTACACGTAAGTACGTAGAAGAAGGCAAGGATTTACAGGGTAAGGGATTTGATCCAAGAAAGCTTTTAGCTCCTGGTTTCGAGGCTATTAAGGCTACTGTTAAGGAGAAGATGGAGTTATTTGGCTCTGTAAATAAGGCTTAGATTTAGTTGAAACTGAAATCTGAATAGTGTATAATATAAGGGTCTATGTGGTTTTGCCACTAGGCCCTTTATTGTTACTTAATTTGCAATACATATTGCCGATAGTTGTGATTATAATTTAATGAGGGAGTTATTATGAGCAAAGTAGATGAAATCGACAAAATGATAAATGATGAATTAGCTGATGCGGCAGAGGTTTTAGAAGCGGAAAACAGTGAAGAAACAGCTGCAAAGAGCGTGGAGGGTGATGAGGCACATGATGAATCAGCAGTTGATGATGATTCGTCCGGTGAAGCTTCGCTGGAAGATAATACAGAAGAAAAAGATGATTTAGACATAGAGTGGATTGAGTGTAAAGAAGCAGATAAGACAAAGAAGAAAAAAAAGGGGATGAGTCCAAAGGTATACAATATTATCAGAAGCATTGCCATGGTTATTGCTCTTGTTACATTTGGATATGCGTCTTATGAGCTTACACTTATCTATGTAGAAAGTAAGGAATCGACAGAGTCTGTTAACCAGACAAAGGAAATGTTCTTAGTTGACCTTGATGACCTTATGAATGATTATGAGCTTCCTACAAATGAAAATGGTGAGACTATATCTCTCGAAAATATCAGTGATGGTAAGCTTTTTATATACAATCATGAGAAAATGCTTGAGTACAATTCGGATGCAAAGGGTTACATACGTCAGGATAATGGCGAGTATATTGATAATCCTATACTCCAGTATACAGACAATGATTATTATTTGACACATTTACCAGACCACACACCAAGCAGAGTTGGTTCAATTTATATTGATTATCTCATAAAAGATGGTCTTGAGGCTAAGAATTGCATTCTTCATGGCCACAATATGGGTGAGAGAGTCGGACGTATAATGTTTGGCAGTTTGAACTGGTACTATCATAAGACAGGCTGGTATAAGGAGCATCCAACTTTTGATATATGGGTAGAGAATCGAAGATACAGATATTATGTTTTTTCAATATACAAGACAGACGCTGTGGGAAGTCCAATATATCAGTTTGGATTTGATTCTGATGAGGAATTTTTAGAGTACGCTGCTATGTGCAAGTCTTTATCAAAATATCAGTTTAAGGAAGCACCGGAGATTACAGCAGACAGTAAACTTTTGACAATGTCTACATGTACACACGCAGATGAGTATCGTATGATTGTCCAGTGTGTTCGTGGTGAGGAGCTGGACATTTACGGAAATGTTATAAAAACAAAAGAAGAGGTGGAGGCAGAAGCTGCGGCTAAAGATGCTGCAAAGGAAGAGGAATCTTCTTCTGAGGAACAGCCATCAGAAGCTCCATCTGAAAGCGCAAGTGAGGATACGAATAAAGATAATCCGCCTACAAATGTAGAAGAGACAACTACACCGGAGGCGACAACCAAGGCGCCGGAGCCTACAACTAAGGCGCCGGAACCTACAACACAGACACCGACGACGCAGGCACCTACGACACAGGCACCAACGACACAGGCGCCAACGACACAGGCGCCGACGACGCAGGCACCGACAACACAGGCACCAACGACACAAGCACCTACAACACAGGCGCCGACTACGCAGGCGCCATCCACGGAGGAGCCAACATCTCCACAGGAACCAACCTCGGTTCAAACGGAAAGTAGTGGAGGAGCAGCAGAGCCATCGGCATCTGAAAGTGCAAGCGGTGAAGGACAAAGCGGTGATTCCGCAGAAGAAATGACAACGCCACCAGCTGCAGCTGAGTAACAGGAGGACATAGAATGAGCGATATTATTAATGTTGAGGCAATATTTGGAGAGAATGTATTTTCTTTAGGAAAGATGAGAGAACGTCTTCCAAAGAAGATTTTTGCCGAGCTTACAAAGGTTATGGACGAAGGAGGAGAACTTTCGTTAGAAACTGCTGATGTTGTTGCAAAAGCAATGAAGGATTGGGCAGTTGAGAAAGGTGCAACACATTATACACATTGGTTCCAGCCACTTACAGGTATAACAGCAGAAAAGCATGATGCGTTTGTTACAAATCCTGATGAGAATGGTCATATGCTTATGGAGTTCTCAGGTAAGGAGCTTATTAAAGGTGAACCTGATGCGTCTTCATTCCCATCCGGTGGACTTCGTTCTACATTTGAAGCTAGAGGATATACAGCTTGGGATATGACATCGCCAGCATTTATAAAGGAGTCAGCAGTAGGTGCTGTTTTATGTATCCCTACAGTATTCTGTGCATACACAGGTGAGGCTCTTGACCAGAAGACACCGCTTCTTCGTTCTATGGAGGCAGTTAGCCAGCAGGCACTTAGAATTGTTAGATTATTTGGAAATACAGAGGCTTCAAAGGTAACACCTTCAGTTGGAGCAGAGCAGGAGTATTTCTTAGTAGACAGACAGAAATATTTACAGAGAAAAGATTTAATATATGCAGGTAGAACACTTTTTGGTGCACCGGCACCAAAGGGTCAGGAGATGGATGACCATTATTTCGGTACAATCAGAGAGCGTGTAGGTGCGTATATGAAGGACCTTAATGTAGAGCTTTGGAAGCTTGGAGTTTCTGCAAAGACTCAGCACAATGAGGTTGCACCGGCTCAGCACGAGCTTGCACCAATATATGCAACTGCAAATGTTGAGGTCGACCACAATCAGGTTATTATGGAGACAATGAAGAGAGTTGCATTGCACCATGACCTTACATGTCTTCTCCACGAGAAGCCATTTGCAGGCATAAATGGTTCAGGTAAGCACAATAACTGGTCTCTTGTTACTGATAACGGAGTGAATCTTTTAGAGCCGGGTGAGACACCTAATCAGAATGTACAGTTTCTGTTGGTGTTGGCATGTGTACTTAGAGCAGTAGATAAACATGCTGACTTACTTAGACAGTCTGCATCTAATGTGGGAAATGACCAGAGACTTGGAGCTCATGAAGCACCACCGGCTATTATTTCTGTGTTCTTGGGCGAGCAGCTCGAGGACGTAGTGGAGCAGCTTATTGAGACAGGTGAAGCTAAGAGCTGTCTTCACGGAAGTAAGCTTATGACAGGTGTAAGCACATTGCCAGACCTTGATAAGGATGCTACAGATAGAAATAGAACATCACCATTTGCGTTTACCGGAAATAAGTTTGAGTTTAGAACAGTTGGTTCTTCAGACTCTATTGCCAGCGCAAATATTACTTTAAATACAATTGTTGCAGAGGCATTCTGTGAAGCGGCAGATATCCTTGAAAATACAGATGATTTCGATATGGAATGTCATGACCTCATAAAGAGATTTATGACAGAGCATCAGAGAATTATCTTCAATGGCAACGGATATTCTGATGAATGGGTTGCTGAGGCAGAGAGAAGAGGACTTCCAAATATCAAGTCAATGGTTGAAGCTGTAGAGGCTCTTGTGACAGAGAAGTCAGTTGAGCTTTTTGGTAAGTTCCATATATTCACAGAGGCAGAGCTTAAGTCAAGAGCTGAGATTTTGTATGAGACATATGCAAAGACTACAAATATTGAGGCATTAACTATGATAGATATGGCTTCTAAGCATATTATTCCTGCTGTGACAAAATATACAAGATTCTTGGCTGAGACAGTTATAGCCCTCAGAGAGGCAGGAGCTGATTCGTCTGTTCAGTCAGAAACTCTTACACAGGTTACAGCATATCTTAAGGAGACAAAGAGTGCGCTTAATGTGCTTATATCAGCTCAGGCAGATGCTAAGGCGATGACTCCTGGCAAAGAGCAGGCATTTAAATACAGAAATAGCGTAACTCCGGCTATGGAGGCACTTAGAAGACCGGTAGATGCCCTTGAGATGATAGTTGATAAGGAGACATGGCCAATGCCTTCTTATGGAGATTTGATATTTGAAGTATAAGGGATTTTGGGATAAGGAGGAAAAGAGATGGCGGAAACTTATAAATGCCCGTCCTGTGGAGCACCTATAGAATTTGATGGTGCGACAGGAAAGATGGTATGTCAGTATTGTGAAACTGAAGTTGACGTGTCAGCAATGGACAAAATTCATGACATATATGATGAGAGTGTTGTGGATGAGACAGAGTCAGAGAAGGAGTATTGTAGCTTTGATGGCTATAGATGTGACAGCTGTGGCGCAGAGATTGTTACAGATGAAAATACATCAGCAACATTTTGCAGCTTCTGTGGAAGCCCTACAATGATTAGAGGCAGACTTGAGGGAGCATTAAAGCCACAGAAGGTGATTCCGTTTAGGATACAAAAAGACCAGGCGGTTGCAGCTTACAAGAAATGGGCAGGCAAGGGTCTTGTTACACCATCTGGCTTTAGAAAGCAGAGTACTATAGAAAAGATTACAGGTATATATGTGCCATTCTGGCTTTATGATTATGGTTCAGATGCCCATGTCAGTGCTCACGCTACAAAGCGTAGAACAGATAGAAGAGGAAATACTATTTACGAGCATACGGACCATTTTCAGGTAGGCAGACATATTAGAGCTGATTTTGAAAAGATTCCTGCTGATGCTTCGGAAAAGATGGATGATAGGACAATGGATTTGCTAGAGCCATATAACTACAGTGACTTGACAGATTTCCAGATGCCATATTTATCAGGATATCAATCTGAAAAATTCAGCTACGATTCTAATGAGCTTGCAAAAAGAGCTGAGAATAGAGTTAGAGAGTACATATTAAATGAGGCCAGACAGACAATAACAGGTTATTCTAGTGTGAGCATCACTTCGGCTAATGTCAAATTAAACAGAAATAAAGCTTCATACACCCTTATGCCGGTGTGGATACTGAATTATAAGTACAAGGGAAAGACACATACCTTTGCTATGAATGGTCAGACTGGAAAAGTGGTTGGAAAGCTTCCTAAATCATTTGGTAAGATAGCTGCATGGTTTGGCGGGATTTTCGCAGGCGTGTCAGGATTATTAATGTTGTTAGGAGGGCTTTTGGGATGAGAAAAAATATATTTAAGAAATTAGCGCTCCTGTCTACATTTGTTGTTACAAGTGTATTTGCAAGTGGTTATACACCTGTATCCGGAGATGGAAATCCTGACGATTGGGATATTGATAATAGCCAGTTTGTGTATGATTACGCTGACATTCTCACAGATGAAGAGGAATTAGAGCTTCAGTCCATGTGCGAGAGTGTGGGAAAGAAGCTGGGGATGGATATTGTTATAGTATCATCACTTGAGTTAGGACATGATGCTCCTGACGGTCAGATTGAAGGTATTGAAAATAGCTACAGACAAGAGTATATTACTCAGTTCTATGTTGAAGGTGATTATGCCGAGTCGGGAATTATTTATCTTATGGATATAGATTATGATGGAATCTATATAGCAAGAACCGGATTGGCGCAGGTTTACATTGACGATTATGATAACGAGAAGCTTCTTGATGCGGTATGGGAAGGCTACTATGACTATGATTACATAGAGAGTGCTGAAACTTTTATCGAAGAAGTGGAAGATATGGTGGGAGACCGCAAGGATGACAGTGAGTTTGAAGAGCTTGAAAAGCTTTGGAATGAAGGCGGATATGACGACTATGATGAATTTATGGGCGTTTATTCTGACAAAGTGTACGAGGCTTATGAGGATACATTCTTCACAAAATTCCAGAATCCATTCCTGTGTATGATAATAGGAGCTGTCATAGCACTTATCGCTGTGCTGATTATGTGCTTCTCATCAAGACCTAAGATGACTGCAGGAAGCAGAACATATTTGAAGAATGGCAGCTTGAATATTCTTCATAGATTTGACAGATTCACACATACTACAACTACAACACGTCAGGTGAATACATCATCTGGTAGTGGCGGCGGTGGTAGCCGTGGTGGTTCGTCTAGCTTTAGAAGCGGCGGCAGAAGCTTTAGCGGCGGTGGAAGAAGCAGATAAAAAAACAATAATCAATTTTATTTGTAAATACGATTTACAATAATTATATAGTTTGGAGGATACAAAAATGGCAAACCCAATAGTGACAATTACAATGGAAAATGGTGATGTGATTAAAGCTGAGCTTTATCCGGAGATTGCACCAAATACAGTTAATAATTTTATCAGCCTTATAAAGAAAGGTTACTATGATGGACTTATTTTCCACAGAGTAATTTACGGATTTATGATTCAGGGCGGATGTCCTGATGGAACAGGTATGGGCGGTCCTGGCTATGATATTAAGGGTGAGTTCGCATACAACGGATTTCAGAATGATTTAAAGCATACAGAAGGTGTTCTCTCTATGGCAAGAGCTATGCATCCGGACTCAGCTGGTTCTCAGTTCTTCATTATGCACAAGAATTCACCACACCTTGATGGACAGTATGCTGCATTTGGAAAGGTAATCGAGGGTATGGAAAACGTAAACAAGATTGCAGATGTTGATGTGGATTACAATGACAGACCACTTCAGACACAGAAAATGCAGACTGTGACAGTTGACACAATGGGTGTTGACTATCCAGAGCCAGAGAAGTGCTAGTGAGTGTGAAGTGTTGAAAGGCATGGTGTAAAATGCTTAAGGCAATAATATTTGACATGGATGGGGTTCTCGTTGACAGTGAACCCCTTCACTATGAAGTAAATAAAATAACTATGATGGAAAAGTTCCAGATTGATTTAAATTATGAATATTATAAGCAGTATATAGGAACTACTGTTAAGGCAATGTGGGAAAAAATCATAAAGGATTTTTGTATAGAAGGATATACGCCTACAGAACTTTTTGATTTGTCGGAGGTCGTAAAGGCGCGTCTGGTAGACGAAAAGGGATATCCTGAAGTGCCGGGTGTGGTGGATTTTGTCCGTATGCTTTCAAAAAAATATAAGCTTGCAGTGGCATCATCTTCATCTATAGTAAACATAGAAAAGAATGTTAATAAGCTTGGTATAAAGGATGAGTTCTCTGCCCTTGTGTCGGGACTGACGGTAGCCAATCCAAAACCTTTTCCAGATGTGTTTTTAAAAGCAGCGTCAGAGCTGGGCGTTGAGCCGTCAGAGTGTCTTGTTGTGGAGGATTCTGGCAATGGTACTAAGGCTGCAAAGGCAGCAGGTATGGCCTGTATTGGATTTATCAATCCAGGTTCAGGAGATCAGGATTTATCTGCAGCGGACTATCTTTTTGAGGATTTTTCTAGTATAGATGATGGGTTTGTAGAGATGGTTTACAGCCATCATTTTGGCGAGCCTTGAAGAGTGCTTGAGACTAAAAGGCTTATTATAAGAGAAATGTGTCCTGAAGATTTGGATGACATATATGCTGTGTATGAGGGCAATGACCTGACATATACAGAAGGTCTCTATGACGATAAGGAGCAGGAGAGAAATTATATAAAGGATTATCAAAAGTATATTTACAACTTTTATGACTTCGGTATATGGCTCTTTGAGGATAAGGTGACAGGAGAGATAATAGGCCGAGGTGGCGCAGAATATAAGCGATATGCTGACGATACAGATGGTATAGAGCTTGGATATATAGTAAAAAAGGATAAACAAAGATGCGGATACGCATACGAAGGATTAAGAGCTATCCTGGATTATATAAAGGATTATTTTGATGTAAAAGAAGTGAATGTAAGAGTTCACAGGGATAATGTTTCTTCTGTAAGTTTGGCAAAAAAGCTTGGAGCTACTTTCGGTAATGAGGACGAAACCGGATATATGTTTGGACATATTAAGCTATAACGTCTTTTTAATTATGTATAATATAATTGCGAATTTTTTAATCTTCGTATGTTAAAGATGTGCCGGGTTTATTTCTATCGTCATCATCATCATTGTTATTTTCTTTATATGCTTTTCTAGACATATATATGAAGCCGATAAATACAAGAAGACCGGCTCCTATGAAAAGACAGGCGGCTCCGATATTTCCTTTGTTTGCGAAACCGATTCCGCAGACAAAGAAAAAGAGTGCTAATCCAACAAAAATAGCTACGCTAATAATTGTAGCAAGTACTCGTAGGGGCATAGGTACCTTTTTGGAAGAACCAATCTGTACTACACCTTCAAATATAATATCCATTAATAATTCAAATAAAAATTCCATGTTTTTCTCCAATAAAAAAATTCCCCTAAACAAAAGAAAAGGATGTGGGGGGACACATCTTTTTCTTTAAATAGGTTACTTGTTTGGTTTGTATATTATAAAATTTATAAAGGGAGGACATTTGAACTTTCGTTCAAATCCATTATGAAAAATCATCAAAAGTTATTATCTTTTGATAGTCTTATTATATTTGTCAATAGTGAAGAAAGAATGTGCGTTATGTAAAAAAATGGAGAATAAAAAATGAACAAAAAATGAACGCACTTTTATTCTTTACTTATTAGCGAGAATATTGTATCATTAATGAGTTGAACAGTTTAACATTTTAATATGTTAAATTTACATATTTAGATAAAGTTATGAAAGGAAATGTGTGAGATGTATAAGATTCTTAGAAGAAAAGAACTGAATCCAACGGTTACATTACTGGATATTGAAGCACCTTTAATCGCTAAAAAAGCTGAGCCAGGTCAGTTTATTATTTTGCGTGTTGATAGTGAGGGAGAGAGAATTCCTTTAACAATAGCAGATTATGATAGAGAGGCTGGATGGGTTAGAATCATATTCCAGATTGTTGGTGGAACAACAGAGAAGTTAAACCACTTAAAGGAAGGCGACTTTATAAATGATTTCGTAGGACCACTTGGTGTGCCAACACATGTAGATGGACTTAAGAAGGTTGCTGTAGTTGGTGGTGGTGTTGGTTGTGCTATCGCATTTCCAATTGCTAAGAAGTTACATAATATGGGCGCTGAAGTTCATTCAGTTGTAGGCTTTAGAAATAAGGATCTTGTTATTCTTGAGGATGATTTTGCTGCAGTAAGTGACAAGATGATGATGACAGATGATGGAAGTCATGGAACAAAGGGCCTTGTAACAAATGCCCTCAAGGAGCTTATTGAGTCAGGTGAGAAGTATGACGAGGTAATCGTTATCGGTCCACTTATTATGATGAAGTTTGTATGTGCTCTTACAAAGGAGTATGGTGTAAAGACTACTGTTAGTATGAATCCTATTATGATAGATGGAACAGGTATGTGCGGTGGCTGTCGTTTGACAGTAGGCGGTGAGACAAAGTTTGCATGTGTTGATGGTCCGGACTTCGATGGACATCTTGTAGATTTTGATGAGGCTCTTGAAAGAGGAAGTATGTATAAGCCTTTTGAGAGACATGCACATGAAGAAGCATGCAACCTATTTGCTAAGGAGGTGCAGTAATATGCCTAATATGTCATTAAAGAAGAATGAGATGCCTTCACAGGATCCAAACGTTAGAAATAAAAACTTTAAAGAAGTTGCTTTGGGATATACAAAGGAGCAGGCTATGGATGAGGCTGCAAGATGTCTTAATTGTAAGAATAAGCCTTGTGTTACAGGATGCCCTGTTCAGATTGATATTCCAACATTCGTTCAGCATGTAGCAGCAGGTGATTTCGAGGCTGCTTATGAGGTAATTGCTAAGTCAAGTGCACTTCCAGCTGTATGTGGTCGTGTATGTCCACAGGAGTCACAGTGTGAAGGTAAGTGTGTAAGAGGTATAAAGGGTGAGCCTGTAGCAATCGGTCGTCTTGAGAGATTTGTTGCAGATTACCACAATGAAAATTGCACAGAGAAGCCAGTTAAACCAGAGAGCAATGGTCATAAGGTTGCTATCATCGGTTCAGGTCCTTCAGGACTTACATGTGCAGGTGACCTTGCAAAGAAGGGCTATGATGTAACAATTTTTGAGGCACTTCACCTTGCTGGTGGTGTTCTTGTTTATGGTATCCCAGAGTTCCGTCTTCCAAAGGCTATCGTTCAGAAGGAAATTGATGGACTTAAGGATCTCGGCGTAAAGGTTGAGACAAATATGGTTATTGGTAAGGTTCTCTCTATTGACGAACTTATTGAAGAGTATGGTTTCGAGGCTGTATTTATCGGTTCAGGAGCAGGTCTTCCAAGATTTATGAATATTCCAGGTGAGAACTTAAAGGGTGTATACTCTGCAAATGAGTTCTTAACAAGAGTAAACCTTATGAAGGCTTACAAGGATGATTCGGCTACACCTATTATGAAGGCAAAGAAAGTTGCTGTAGTAGGTGGTGGTAACGTTGCAATGGATGCTGCAAGAAGTGCAAAGAGACTTGGTGCAGAAGAAGTTTACATAGTATATCGTCGTTCATAGGATGAGCTTCCTGCTAGAGCAGAGGAAGTTGAGCATGCAGAGGAAGAGGGAATCATCTTTAAGCTTCTCACAAATCCAGTTGAGATTCTTCCAAACGAAGAGAAGTTTGTTGGTGGAATCAGATGCTTAGAGATGGAGCTTGGTGAGCCGGATGCTTCAGGTAGAAGAAGACCTGTAGAGAAGGCTGGTTCAGAGTTTGATATCCCAGTTGATTGTGTAATCATGTCAATCGGTACATCTCCAAACCCACTTATCAAGTCTACAACAAAGGGACTTGAGACACAGAAGTGGGGTGGAATCATCGTTAACGAAGAGACAGGTCTCACATCAAGAGAGGGTGTATACGCTGGTGGTGATGCCGTAACAGGTGCCGCTACAGTTATCCTCGCAATGGGTGCAGGAAAGACAGCAGCAGCGTCAATTGACGAGTACCTCTCAAACAACTAAATCGCAGTTTATGGGTAATTAATAGGCTTCCGACAC
>JAFSIA010000018.1 GCA_017440045.1 Lachnospiraceae bacterium | reverse complement strand
GATAAAAAACGCTCCGCGAGGATGCGCAGAAACGCATAAGGAAATTGTCACTTCGTGACATGCGTTTCGCGCCAAAGCGGAGCAAGTCCCTCTAGATAGAGGGATTTAGGGAGTTGATGCGGACTTGTCCGCTTTGTTCTGAAGACTAAATATACAATCAAAATTAATAATGTATATAACATATAATGGTTAAAACGATATTGAGAGTTTTGTAAAGATGTAATATAATAGAGGTAAGATATATGTTGGTGATATACATTTTAAGCATTTTTTGCGGAAAGGGAGGTCAGTATGTTTTTTGATAAGGATGAATATGAAGTAGACGAGTTAACAATTGGTGATGAAAGCGTTACTTTTCGTGGTTTTTACAACAAAATATATGTGACCAAACCTGTAGATAAGCTTCATCAGCAGCTACACATATTTGCACCAGAGGCCTATTATCGAGGTGAGGGTGTAAATGGTTACAGCATAGGTACAGCACCAATACTAGTTATGAATATGATGGATGGATATGAAGCAGGAGAGTTGGCTGAGCCGGGAGAGAAAAAAACTGGTCCGGCTGGAAATCCTAATGCTGTTTTTAGTGCATTACAAAGAGGGTATGTTGTTGTTATTCCAGCATTACGAAGTCCTGAAAAGGAACCATTAAACAGTATTGTTGACTTTAAGGCAGCAGTAAAGTATTTAAGATATTTTGCTGTTGAGATTCCAGGAGACAAAAATAAGATAATAACAAATGGAAAAAATATAGGCGGTGCATTATCTGTTCTTATGGGAGCTACAGGTAATCATTATGATTATGAGTCATATTTTGAGGAGATAGGAGCAGTTAATGCTATAGATGAGGTATATGCTTCAGCCTGTTATTGGCCAGTATCAGGTATTGAAAAGCTTGCAATAAATATGAAAATGCTTGATCCGATGAATTATATATATGAGCCATTTGCTGTAACAACAAGAAACTGGCATATTAGACATGAGCAGATGAGAGAAGAGACATTGGAAGAATTGGTAAAAGCACTTGAAAGAGCTGGTTGCAGTGTTGATTACTGTGCTGGAGACAGTGATATTAGCCAGATGTTTGATTGGATTGACTCAATTTGTAAGTAAATTTGGAGGAATTATGGATATAAATGTAACAGAGCTTATAAAAGGTGCGATTAAGGCTACATCAGATAGATTTGGTGATGCGACCATACAGACAGCTGAAGATATGATACCTCATATGAGGACGATTATGAAGGAGGATGAGTATCCTAAAAAGTATTTGGAAAATGTAAAATATGCTGAAAGCGATGATGCCGTTATGGATATATATTTTCCAGATAAACAGTCAGAAAAGGCACCTGTTTTTGTAGAAGTTCATGGTGGCGCCTGGTATTTTGGGCAAAAGAGTTCCATAGAGTTTAAACCGTTTTTATACGGGCTAAATGAGGGATATGTATGCGTTTCATTAGGATATACCTTAAGTCCTAAGTGTACATATCCCCAGCCTGTTGTTGAGATTAAGAAGGCTATTGATTTTCTTAAAAGAAATGCTAAAGAATATAATATTGACCCGGATAAAATAGTTCTTTGGGGTGGTTCTGCAGGGGCACATTTGGCAGCTCTTGCAGCATATAGCACAGATACAGGATATCTTGATGAGAAAAGAGAGTTAGATAGCAGGGTGAAGATGCTTGTTCTTTGGTATGGCTGTCACAACTATTATCTTGGAAAAAGATTGGAAGAGTGGATTTACTACAATTTCTTTGGAGAAAGGGATTTAAGTAAGGTGGCTAGTGAGTTGGTCCTTTCAAATCCCGGATGCCATATTACAGAAAATGCTCCTTTTACATTATTGCAGCACGGTAAGAAGGATGGCCTTGTTCCATACGAACAGTCAGTATATCTATATGATATTATAAAGACGATAGCCGGGGAAGATAGAGCTATTCTGGATATTGTTGAGGATTGTGACCATGCAGATATAAAACTATTTGCTGAGGACAATGTAAAAAATATGTTTGAGATTATAGGTTGTAACATAAATAAATCGAGTTAATATTTTACGGAGGACAATTGACATGAGAAAGTCATTGAAAAGGTTTACAGCATTGGTACTGTCTTCGGTTATGATTTTTAGTATCATTGGATGTGCCAGTAAGGAAACTGGCGGAAAGGCGCAGGAAGAGACAACGGAGGCTCCTACAAAGCCTTTAATAAAGTCGGAGAATGTTCAAGTTACTGACGAAATAGAAGAGAATATAGAGCTTGTTGAAAAGCTCATTAAAAAGCTTGCAAAGTATAGGGAAAAGGTCGTAGATTGGACAGATGAACATGACAAACCGGAAGGAATAAATGATATTTTAGAGGTTGTCGAAGATATTGATGAGCATAGTGAAAAGATATCAGAGATTATTGATGAATTAGACGAATTACCACGTAAGGCTGAATCGGAGCTGGTGATTGCTACCTATGATGCCGCTAAGGAGTATGCGAAAGAAATATTAGTTATATTCAAAGAATTCAGTCATATTCTTAGCTATACAGTAGAGATGGTAGATGAAATTGAGTCAATAAACAAGCCTGAAACAACAGATCAGGTTAAATATTTTGACAGGTTATATGGTGAATATTATGAGTTGTCAGAAACATTAGCTACATTAAATCCACCAAGCTGTCTTGCGCATGAAGCAAATCTTATTATTGATGCGGTCAACCAATATACTTCACTTATATATGGTTATTATTTTACATATAAAAACGAAGATGCAGTAAGACTTACTGCATGTAACTATTTGAAGGAGCTAGTTGATGATGATTTGGATGTGTGTATAGATAATTATGTAGACAAAATGACACGTCAGGTTGAACATCTTGAGAAGCTGGCAGATGAGCAGTTGGCGCTGCTTGAAGAGGAATTACTTGATAATTGTTCATCTATAATCAATGAGGGTATTGTAAATAATTATACATATATCTTAGATGGCACAAACGTAGAAGTATCATGTATTTTTGAAGATAGCTTATATCCTGCATTATACAATCATATGGATAGTCTTGTTACATTAGAGCTAAATTCACCAATAAATGATGCAGATGTAATGGTGTCAGTGGAATTACAGGGATTTACTCAGAAATACGAGCAAAAATACACTATTACAAGTGAGATGTTGATGCTTGATATAAAACCGACATTGACAATTGATGCAGTAGATTTGAATTCTGAACAGGATTTACAGCTAGTTGTATCCATAACAGACAATGACACAGGTAAGGTGTATTTTAAAGAGACAAATTCAATAAAGGTACATAGCTTATACGACTGGCCAAGATATGATAAATTTAGAAATGATACTCTTTATACCATATTGGCATGGTTAGAGCCTGAGAGTGATGAGATAAAGGAATTAACAAGAAATGCAGCGCTACTTATTGATGAGATAGATATAAGCGAATTCCTTAATGATGAATTAATTGTTGGATATCAGCCGTCACAGACTGATTTGGTTAATGAGTACGGCAAGAAGGAAGCCTTCGAAATGGAAAAAAGAATTGTAATGGAGCAGGTAATAGCGATACAGCTTGCAATGGCTAAGATGGGTGTGAAATACAATATGTCTCCATTTACATTAAGCACTTCAAGTGATGTAGTACAAAGGGTTACATTACCGACAGAGACTCTCAGCTCAAAGAGTGGTATATGTATCGATTTGTCAGTTGTGGTAGCAAGTGCATTACAGTCTATAGATATGAGACCTATGATTGTATTAACTCCGGGACATGCACGTGTAGCTGTTGAGATTTTTGACACAGGCCATTATTTTATGATAGAGGCAACTAATATAACGGAGGAAATTCCAGATAGACAGTCAGAATATGATGATTTCCTTGAGTATATGACACCGGCTAAGTGGAAACAGTTGGTACAGCAGGAAGGTACTTATATTATTGATTGTAGTATGTCGTCAGCTTTTGGATATACTCCTTTAGATTTAAATAATTGATGAATAAAAAAGGTGTAAAAGTAATGGATTTTGAAATGAAAAAAAGAATTTCGGAAGCCCTTGATAAAATTAGGCAGGGTGATATGTCGGCTAGAGGTGAGGTTTACAATTTGACAGTAAATCAGGTATGGCCGATTATAATGGAAAAGTCAGAAAATAGTGAAGAGGCATCAAGTCTTGTAAAAGAATTGTACGATTATGCATTCGCAAATATTTCAACATTAAAGGTTGATTCAATGTTTGTTGACTGGATAATCGGAATGGCAGAAACGCGATTGCGACAAAATGCTAATAACTCTTATAATCATAATGTATCACAGCCACAGATAAAGCTTCAAGAAGCTTTGCCTGATATGCCAGAGTCTGCATTGTCGGACCCAATGACGGTAGCGAGGCTTGTGAATCCTACAATGGCAAATCCTAATATGCCAGGACCTGTAGAAAAGCCGAAGCTTGGCGATAGAACAGGCTTAATGGCAGGGTTGATAATTGCTACAGCTGCAATATTTATAGCTGTGGTGACAATTATTATGTATGTAAATTAGTATTCAAAAAAGAATCTTGCTTGCAAGGTTCTTTTTTTTGAATATTTTCAAATATTTATAGTAAGTTTTGATTTAATGTTTTAGTTGAATAAAGTGTTAAAAAATGGTAGAATATTTAAAGCGTTTAAGAGTCGTAAAAAGACGATTAAATATGTGCTTAGGAGGATAGAAATATGAAAAAATTCACAAAGAGAGTTGTATGCTTGGCATTAACCACTTGTATGATGGCTCAGCTTGCAGCATGTGGCTCGAACGAAAAACCAGAAGAGGAGCAGACAACTGATGATGGCTATATGTATGATGAGACAGCCAGCGGTTATCGTTTTGTTCCAACAGAATCAACATTAGTTTCTATGGATTATGATGACAAAGTCATGGCCAACAGAAATGATGATGGTAGCAAAAAATATGTAACAAGTCAGATAACACCAACAATTTGTTATGATAATTTATCACTTGGATATTTAGCAGACAAGGATAAAAGCTATACACTTGAGCTTGTAGATGGTTGCGGAGTAGACAGCGTAGAGGTCTCAGCGGTTGATTCTTCATATGCAACTGTCGATGTAGCTACACTTGCTACATGGGATGATGCATCAAAGACTCTTACAGCTAATCAGAGCGCGACAGCCAGCGGAAAGGTATTTCTTGATTTAAAGGTTGGTGATGATGTTGTATTGACTGTATCTGTAAGTGTATCGCCTGCATATCCGGTTGACCCTAACTATGATATTGATGCTGATAGCGTAGCTGAGGGTGAGCACGTTTTCTTATGGTATCAGGGAAAAGAGTACGATAATAACGTAGGAGTTCATGATCCTGCTTTGACTGAGGTAGAGATTGATGGTGTCCGCTATTATTATATGGTTCAGACAGGTTGGGAAGGCGGAAATATTATACGCCGTTCAACAGACCTTATGCATTGGGAGAATATTGGAAAAACCACACCTTCTGCAGAGCTTATGGCAGAGTATGGTTGGACAGATATAGATGAGTGGATGCTTAAAACAGCAGCTAACTGCCAGTATTGGGCAGCTGATATTGTGCCAGCTTCATACGGTGGATATTGGTTATATACATGTATAGTGAATTCTGCAGTTGATGAGGAAAAGCATGATAGAGTATGTACTGTACTTGCATGGTCACCAACACTTGAAGCAAATTCATTTAAGTATGTAGGTGTTGTATTGCAGTCAATCAGTGATTATGCTCAGGATGCGTTATATTACAATGTGGTAGCACTTGACCCACAGGTTGTGTATGATGAGGAAGGCAGAATGTTCTTAACATATGGTTCATTTGGTGCCGGTACATATATGATTGAGCTTGATACAGAGACAGGACTTCGTAAGGACGGTCAGACAAGCTGGCTTTCAGAGGATACAATTAACACATACATGGAAGAGGCAAGAGAAACAAAGATTGGTGACAGCCATTCATATTATGGAACACATATGACATACTGCGCTGAAGGTAGCCTTATTACACATCAGTATGATGTGCCAATGGTAGATGAGGATGGAAATGTTACAGAGGTAAAGGATGATTACTATTACCTTATGACATGTCTTGGAGTTTTATCTAGAAACTATGTATTATTTACAGCTAAGAGTGACAAAATTGATTCATTTACAAACTTAAGCGGTGACCCTATGGCAGCCGGATGGATTGGAAAAGAGCTTGTAACAGGCTTATTCCCACCATTATCAGGATACAGAAAGGATTTAGACCGCGAGGGATATATAACAACAGCTGACCGTATAGAGGGAAGTACAGAATATATTGCAATGTCTTCATTTAAGTGGGCAGATTACGAATTTGATATTCATGCTCCAGGACATGGTGATTTGTATACAACAAGTGATGGTGTAAATATTGCACAGCTTATGGTTAGAACACTTGCACTTCAGACAGATAAAACAGCTGCTTGTGATAATGGACATCCTCTTGCAGCATCAAGTACAAAGTTTATGATGCAGGCGCATCAGTATTATATGAATTCGGTTGGTGACATTGTTATTAATGCTAACCGCTATGCAGGTGAGGTTGACAGAACTATTTCACAGGAAGAGTTTTTATCATTTGCCAAATATAATAAGTTCCAGTTAGTATTAGCAGGTGATCCATATGTGACAACTGAAGCTGTTTACGTAACATTAAATGATGATGGTACAATTACAGGAGATGCAACTGGTACATGGAAGATGTATGGTGATAATTACATTAAGGTAGAAGTAGAAGGCTATGATACATATCTTGGTGTTGTTGCAGTTTCTTGGCTTGATAACAAGAATTGTGTTGGAACAACTGTAACAGCTATGGGTCAGACAACAGGACACCCTCTTTATATGAATAGTGAAACAATAGCTGACTAAAATAATATTAATTTATGGTTGAAAAAAATACTTTTGCGAGTTACAATGGCAAAGTGTATTGGAAAAATACACAAACTCATAAAGATAAAACGAAAGGTAGGATATGGTTATGAGAAAGATGTTAAAGGTAACAGCTCTTGTTGGAGCAATGGTTATGGCTATGATGAGCTTTGTAGGTTGCTCTAAGGAGACAGAGTGTGGTATCTGCAAGCAGGTTAAGGATTGCGAAGAGTACGAAGTAGAAGGCGAAGATGTTTATTTATGTGAGGCATGCGGCGCACTTGTTGAGGCTGCACAGGCTGCACAGGATTTATTAAAGTAATTATTGTCCAAGTTTAACAATGAATTTAGAACCCCATACACTGCAGGTGTATGGGGTTTTTAACCTTTACTTGTAAGAAAAATGCTGTACATATATTTGGAAAAATGTTATAATCGAAAAAGTGTTTTTAGATAACAAATATAAAGATAATGTAACGGAGGAGTTATGGAAGAAAAGAAGAAAAGTAGCTTTAGCGGCTCTATAGGCTTCGTTTTAGCTGCGGCAGGTAGTGCAGTTGGTTTAGGAAATATATGGAGATTCCCATATCTTGCAGCAAAAGATGGTGGTGGAATATTCTTATTAGTATATATTGTACTTGCATTTACATTTGGATTTGTTCTTCTTACAACGGATATTGCTATCGGTAGAAGGACTAAGCAGAGTGCGATGAATGCATTTGGCACTATTAGTAAGAAATGGAAGCCTCTTGGCATATTTACCTTCTTTGTACCGGCTATTATAATGACATATTATGCTGTAATCGGTGGATGGATTATTAAGTACATTACAGTATATTTTACAGGTAGTGGACATAAGGCAGCGTCAGATGGATATTTTTCAGCATTTATTACATCAGATGTTGCTCCAATTGTATTTATGTTAATCTTTTTAGCTATTACATCTGTTATTGTTTATTGTGGTGTTGAGAAGGGTATTGAAAAGTTCTCAAAATATATTATGCCAGGGCTTCTCGTAACGGTAGTAATTATAGCTATATTTTCACTTACGCTCTCTCATACAGATGATAATGGTACAACACGTACAGGTATTGATGGATTCCTTGTTTATATTATTCCAAACTTTGAGGGAATGACAGTGTCTAAATTCTTTGGCGTCATTATGGATGCTATGGGACAGCTGTTTTACTCTCTCAGTGTAGCTATGGGTATTATGATTACATATGGCTCATATGTTAAGGATGATGTGAATTTAAATAAGTCTATCAGAAATATTGAGATATTTGATACATTGGCAGCTTTCCTTGCAGGTCTTATGATTATTCCTGCTGTCTATGTATTTATGGGTAAGGAAGGAATGGCAGAGGGTGGTCCAAGCCTTATGTTCGTATCATTGCCAAAGGTTTTTGAGGAAATGGGCGTAATGGGAACTGTTCTAGGTGCAGTATTCTTTATAATGGTACTTTTCGCAGCACTCACATCATCAGTTTCTATTTTAGAGACAATTGTCGCAAACTGTATGGAGAAGTTTAATAAGACTCGTAAGCAGGTTAGCTTATTTATGGCTGTTATTTATGCTGTAGCGGCTATCATCATTTGTCTTGGATACAACGTATTCTATTTTAACATTACACTTCCAAATGGCTCAGCGGCTCAGCTTCTTGATGTTATGGATTATGTAAGTAATTATGTGATGATGCCAATTGTTTCACTTCTTACATGTATTTTGATTGGATGGATAGTAAAACCAAAGTTTATTGTAGATGAAATTGAGAAGAACGGCGTTATGTTTAAGAGAAAGACATTGTACTCAGTTATGGTTAAGTTTGTAGCACCTGTTATGTTGTTTGTTCTCTTCCTTATGTCACTGGGACTTTTCTAAGATAAGATATATTAATGGCCACAAATGAAAGTTTGTGGCTATTATTTTTTTATAAATTAAGGTATAATGATTGAAGTAGCATTTATTGGAGATATAAATAATAAAATGGAGGGATTTACAATGAAGAAAAAAAGTATATTATGGATGGCAATTATTTTAGTAATGCTTATGTCTGTAGCTTGTGGAGGACAGGATGAAGGTGATAACAATGGAGATAATAATGCACTTTTATCCGAAAATGGAGAAAACGTCGATGGTGCAGTAGGAATTTTAGAAATTATATGGGACACATATGGTGAAAATGAGATATTTGCAGCATTAGGTGGCAGTGGAGACAAAGTGGTTGAGAATGCACCTGGAGAATTCTCTGTCGCGGATAAGGATTCGGTGGACAGCACACTGGGAATACCTGCTGATAAGGTGGAACTCATTGATGACTTGGCGTCACTAGTCCATGCTATGAATGCAAATACATTTACAGCTGCCTCATATCATGTTAAGGATTCATCAAAAGTAGAGTCGTTGGCGCAGGATATCAGTGACAATCTAGCTGACAGACAGTGGATATGCGGTATTCCGGAGAAGCTTGTGATTGTAAGAATAGGAAGTAATTATGCAGTGTCAGCTTTTGGAGCTGAGCAGATTGTTGATAATTTTGTAGACAAGCTCAGTGCAGAGTATAAGGACACTGAGATATTAGTAGAGGAAAATATAAAGTAGATTATGTTATTTTCAAGTATTTCATTTTTATATTATTTTTTACCATGTGTTTTAGCACTTTATTTTATTGTGCCAAAGTGTGGGAAAAATGTTGTTATTTTGGTATCTAGTATTTTCTTTTACGCATGGGGAGAGCCAAAATACGTAATTATTATGATTGCGATGATATTTTGGGCATATATATCAGGATATATCCTTGATATGTGTAAAAGTGACAAACAAAGGAAGATATACTTAATATTGGCTGTAGGAGTCTGTTTGGGATTCTTAGGGTATTTTAAGTATATAGATTTCTTTATTGATAACTTTAATAAAGTAACGGGACTTTCTGTTTCGTTACTTAATGTTGCGCTTCCGATAGGAATCAGTTTTTATACATTTCAGATTATAAGCTATATGGTAGATGTATATAGAGGCAGCGCCAATAAGCAGAAAAATATTATTAAGCTGGCAACATACGTGTCTATGTTTCCGCAGCTTATAGCAGGACCGATTCTTCGTTATTCAGATATGGAAAAGCAGTTAGATGATAGAAGGTCTGATATAGATGATATTGCTTTGGGAATACGAAGATTTATGGTCGGTTTGGGCAAAAAAGTTATAATTGCAAATTCCTTAGGTGAGTTATGTGAGATGTTTAAAAGCTCAGATGAGAAGACAGTTGTATTCTTTTGGATTTATGCAATAGCGAACGGTTTACAGATTTATTTTGATTTCTCAGGATATAGTGATATGGCTATAGGTATAGGAAGAATACTTGGCTTTAAATTTGTGGAAAACTTTAATTATCCGTACATATCAAAAAGCATAACAGAGTTCTGGAGAAGATGGCATATATCTCTTGGTACTTGGTTTAGAGATTATGTGTATATTCCTCTTGGAGGAAATCAAGTAAGCCAGATAAAATGGTTTAGAAACATAGTTATAGTGTGGGTTTTGACAGGATTTTGGCATGGTGCATCTTGGAATTTTATGGTGTGGGGACTTTTCTTTGGACTATTGCTTATTATTGAGAAGAAATGGTTATTAAGGCATTTGGAAAGTAGTAAGGTTTTCTCACATATTTATCTTATTATTCTTACAGTAATCAGCTTTGTTATATTCCAAGCTGTAGATATGACAGAAGCATTAGAATACATAAAGAGTATGTTTGGTATGGGCGGAGTTTCACTAATTTCAGCAGAAACTTTATATTATCTAAGAAGTTATGGAATGATTTTGCTTATATCCATAATAGCGGCAACTCCACTTGCAAAAAATGTGGTCGGAAAGTTGGAAAATAGCAGTAAATATAGGAAAATAGTTGGAGTAGGAGAAGTTGTATATCTATTTATGCTGTTGCTTGTTGCCACTGCATATTTGATAGATGGCTCATTTAATCCATTTTTATATTTTAGATTTTAAGCAGGATTTATGCTTATGTTAGACCGGTAAGAGGAGGTCTTTGTATGATAAATAAAAACAAAGTTTTAGTGGGACTTATGGCAATTTACTTTGTAAGTATGCTGATTGTTAGTTTTATTAAAGCAGATGATGAATATTCTGATACGGAGCGACGAAAGCTTAAGCAAATGCCGGAAGCTAATGTGGAAGATATTCTTGAAGGAAGCTGGATGAGTGATTTTGAAGAATATGTGCTTGACCAATTTCCATTAAGGGAAAGTTTTCGAGCTATAAAAGCATATACCGCATTTTATGGTTTGCTTCAGAAGGATAATAACGGAATCTATATAAGTGATGGGTATATAAGTAAGTTGGAATATCCTTTAAATGAGAAAGGATTATACAATGCTATAAATAAATTTACATATATCTATGACACATTTTTAAAAGATAATGAGCAAAATGTATATTATGCAGTGGTGCCAGATAAGAATTATTTTATGGCTAAAGAGAATGGATATATAAACCTTGATTACAATCAATTCTTTAGCATTCTTAATGATAAGTTGAGCTTTATGAATTATATAGATATTGTTAATCTTTTAGAGCTTACTGATTATTACAAAACGGATATACATTGGAAGCAGGAATGTATTGAGGACGTGGCAAAATATATAGGTAGTCAAATGGGTGTTGAACTGTTAGCCGAATATGAAAAGCATATGATTTCAAGACCATTTTACGGCGTGTATTATGGTCAACTGGCATTACCAATTAAGGCAGACAATATGTTTTATCTAAATAATCAGATACTGTCTGAATGTAAGGTTACTGATTTGCAAAATAACCGTGAAATAGGAATATATGATATGGAACTGGCTGAGGGCAAGGACCCCTATGAAATGTTCTTATCTGGTTCATTGTCTCTTATAACTATTGAAAATCCTAAGGCAGAGACGGACAAAGAGCTGATTATGTTTAGAGATTCATTTGGTAGTAGTATTGCACCATTGTTTGTTGATGGATACTCAAAGATTACTCTTGTGGATATACGTTATATTTCCAGTCAGTGGCTTGATAAATATATCGAGTTTGATTCGCAGGATATATTGTTTTTATACAGTGTGCCAGTACTTAACAATGGAGAGTTAATTAAATAAAGGCATATAGGAGGAATATATTAAGAGCCAATTGGCTCACCGCAGGTGCTTCGCCACCTATTGCTTTTGTTTTCTCTTGAAAGGAGGTTTTATTATGAAAAAAAACATCTTATTGCTCGTTACTATTTGCTTGGTTATAAATCTGATGCCTACATCGGCATTTGCTGTAACAGAGCATTCACATTCTTGGTCCAGTACTTGGACGGCCAATGAAACACATCATTGGCATGCTTGTGCTAATGATAATTGCAACATTGCCTCCGAGTCAGAGTGTAGTGGTTACGGGGCGCATGACTTTAGCCTGTATCCGTATCGCTGCACTGTGTGTGAATATAGTACGGTTCATGAGCATTACGGTGGAAATGCAACATGCGAATATAATGCTATCTGCGAAGGTTGTGGAACTATATATGGCAGTACAAACCCTAACAATCACCAAATCCCGGAAGGATATGGCGAGAGTATAAATGCTACCAGTCACATGATTAAGTGCAGTTGTGGTCATATTTTCGTTGCTTCTGAACCTCATAATTTTACATCTTGGAGTAAAAATAGCGATGGTACAGAGGAGCGTTGGTGTGAGGACTGCCTTTACGCAGAAACACGAAACACACAACATGTTCACAATTATTCTAAGGCCACATGTGTAGCTCCTTCCACTTGCTCGTGTGGTAATACTATCGGCAAGAAGGATCCTTCAAACCATACCGGTGGAACAGAAATCAAGAATGCAGTTTCTGCAACCATTGATGAAGAAGGATATACGGGTGACACTTACTGTAAAGGCTGTGGCGAGAAGATTGCGGATGGCAAAATAGTTCAAAGGTTGAATGAGGTTTCTGT
>JAFSIA010000017.1 GCA_017440045.1 Lachnospiraceae bacterium | reverse complement strand
CGTCCCAATGCAGAGGCGTGAAAAAGGTGAAAAAAATGAAAAAGGAGAAGAAAAGAGGGTGTCGAAGAAAAAACAAAAAAACCAAAAAAAGATTACGAGAGTGTTAAGAGAGGAAATGTAGTGGTAAAAGGAAGTAGATACGCTTAAATGGAAACATCACTCCGCTTGTCATTTCATTGCAACAATTCATTTTTTTTGTAATATAATATACCTAACGAACGAACGTGAAATAAAACTTTATAAGGAGGCGTTTTTTATGAGTATTAAGTACAGTGATAACTTTAAATTATCCATAATTCGCGAATATGAAAAGGGTGAAAAAAGCAACGCCCTCATAGCCCGCGAATTTGGTGTAGCTCGTTCAACAGTTACCAAATGGATAAAAAAATATGGCAAAGAATGTCCTAAAAAAAATCAATATACCACGACTATCCGCGACAGTTCCAAAAATATACACAATCTTAATAAGCGCATAAAGGAATTAGAACGGGAAAATGAATTCTTAAAAAAAGCTATGACATTCTTTGTACACAAAATCGATTAGTGGTATATCGATTTATAGATGAAAATAAAGAAGCTTTGGGTTTACGCTGGTTACTGCGAAAACTAAAGGTTTCATCATGTGCCTACTATAATTATAAGAAGAAACGCAATACAAAAAGAGTGGAACAAAAGATGAAAATCTGCAAAGCTATAAATGAAATATATGATAATCATAATGGACTTATTGGTTATCGTACTATGACAATATTCCTTGCAAGGCGCGGAATACATTTAAGCACACCTACAGTTCATAAATATATGAATAAAGAGCTGAAACTATATTCTGCCAAATCATATAAAAAAACTATACGCAAGAAGGCTGAGCCAACCTGCATATTTAGGAATATACTCAAGCAAAACTTTAGTGCTTATGCCAAAAATATCGTATGGTGCACTGATTTTACTACCATTACTCTGTCTGGTGGTAGTAGACGTTTTAACTGTTCGGTTATAGATTTATATGACCGAACTGTGGTTGCATCAACTAATAGCTCGCATATGAACAGTGATCTGGCCATAACCACTATAAAGAAGGCTATTGAGCAGGAAAAACCTCCAAAAGGTCTCATTCTTCACAGCGATAGAGGTTCCCAGTTTACATCTTCAGAGTTTATTAATTTTTGCAAGGATTATGGGATTATTCAAAGTATGAGTGAGGCAGGCTGTCCATATGATAACGCCCCTATGGAACGTTTTTATAACACTCTCAAGAAAGAGCTTGTATACCCTGGCTCTTTTTCATCTGACAGCCAATTTGATAAAGCTCTGGGAGATTATGTCTTTGTCTGGTATAACAAAATCAGACCTCACTCCTACAACAATGGTCTTACACCTTACCAGACACGATATATGATAGCTAACTAAATCTCAGTTGCAAAGCAACTGAGATTCACTAAAAAAGACAAAACAGCATTAACTGTTTTGCCTTATTAAGTATTGCCTAATTCTAGTTCTTTGAGAGTAAACACACAGTCTCACAGTGATAAGTCTGTGGGAACATATCTACAGCAGAAGCCTTTATGAGCTTGTATCCTCTTGCCTGCAATATTTCTAAATCCCTGGCTAAGCTTGTGGGCTTACAAGAAATGTAAACAAGCCTATCCACACCATAAGCAATGATTTTTTCCAGTGCCTTTGGATGTATACCGTCCCTAGGTGGGTCTAGCACTATTAAATCAGGTTTCTCCTCTATGTCATCAATCACCTTTAGGACATCGCCTGCTATGAAATCGCAATTATCTAGGCCATTAAAAGCAGCGTTTATCTTTGCAGCCTCCACCGCTTCCTCGATAATCTCCACGCCTATTACCTTCTTTGCCACCTTTGCAAGCATCTGAGCTATGGTTCCTGTTCCACTGTAAAGGTCAAAGACAATTTTATCTTTTGTCTCACCTACATAGCTTCTCGCCTTCTCATATAGCACTTCCGCTCCCAATGAATTTGTCTGGAAGAATGAAAATACAGATATCTTGAAGCTTAAGCCTAATATTTTTTCTACTATATAATCTCTTCCGTATAAAAGGTCTGTTCTATCTGACTGAACCACATCTGCCAATGAGTCATTAACTGTATGAAGAATTCCAACTATCTCGCCATGAAGATTTAATGTCAAAAGATTATTTTTTAACTCTAATAACATCTGCTCCTCAACCATATTCTTAGATGCACCGCAGCCTGCCCAATCTGATGATGTAACCAAATCAATAAGAATCTCACCAGTCTTTATACTTCTTCTTATAAGAAGATGGCGAAGATATCCTGTATGTCTCATCTTGTGATAAAATGGTATCTCCTTATCCTCAAAGTAGCCTAACACTACTCTCAATATGGAATTATAGTCTTCATTTACTATCTGACAATCATTTACCGTCACAATATCATGAAAGCTTCCCTTTTTGTGCATACCCAGCGCCAATGGACCGTCCTTATATTCATCTCCAAAGGAGAATTCCATCTTGTTTCTGTATTCCCATTCTATAGGGCTTCCTAGAATTCCTTCATATATATAGTCGTCACATACTCCGTCCAATATATCCTTTATCATCTCGCCCTTTATTTTAAGCTGTGTATCATAATCTAATTCCTGATAAGTACAGCCTCCACACTGATAAAAATGAGGACATGGTGGTATGCGGTTTTCAAGGCTTGATTTTTCTACTACCTCTACTATTCTTCCCTCTGATTTTCCGCTTCTCTTTTTACTAAGGACAAACCTTACGGTTTGTCCTTGTATTCCACCTTTCACCACAACCTTGGTGATACGTCCGTCTTCTTCTGTGTAATTTATCAGGCCCTTGTTTGGAAATTCTACCTTTTCAATTTTCCCTACATATTCCTGTCCCTTTTTCACACTATTTCTCCAGTCTATTCTTCATTGTCACTACTCTTATTCTTACGCTTTGGATCGTCGATAACTAACACCTTTAATGTAAGAGCTCCACCTGCGAAGATAAGAATTATCTGTATAACAAGATTTAATAAATCGTTTCTTAAGCTGAATCTAATCATTGATATAATACCAACAATAAGCGCAACTACTGTTACTCCAGCCAATATCTTAGGCCATATACTCTTTGGATATATAACCCAAAGAACAATAGCTAAAATAAGTGGAACAAATAATATACCCAGTCCGCCTACTCTCATTGAACCGAAGCCCCAAAATAACGAATCTGTTGTATATACATACACATTTCTAAAAAATAATACCAATCCTGCGCCAAGCATGCCTAATCCGATTAAAAGCATTGCAAAATCTTTACCTGCTCTGTTTTTCATGTTTCCCATCCTTTTTCCTATGTTTTAGTTAATCGGTGTAACTGTCACCGTCATTTCATATACTGTATAGCTTCCTACATTCATATACTCTCCTGAATAACTATACTGACCATTTACTTTAGCCGCTCTAAGTCCTTCTGTACATGCATCATATATGCAATCTGCCGCATCTGCTATCGACTGTGGCACCGCTATTGAAAACTTGTATATACCATTCTTAGTCCAGTTTTTAACTGTACTTGTAATCTCGGCTGTAGTAGAGACTACTGCAGAATGTTCTGCTCCCGACATTGATGCTTCTATAGACATCTTCTCCGCATATCCCTTATAATTCTGCGAAGTACATACCTTTATATTTGCGGAATCCTCTTTATCTGCTATATGATCTGCATACATCTCACTGTCTGTTAAAAGGAAATATGCATATGTAATATTGCTTCCATCAGTTACGACCTGTCCATTCATCATTGGATCATCCCATGTACAGTCTATCTGATACCAATTTCCATCTATATTTACAACATTCCACGCATGAGACTGCCAACCATCTTCACTATTTCCTGCTTCACCATAAATCATATATGCCTGTATTCCAGCCTTGTAACAGAGAAGTTCAAAGGCTTCCGCATATCCCTGACATACTGCCAGCTTATTGCAAAGTGCTCCATCAGCTCTGTACACAGAACCATCAAGTGTACCTGTTTTCAGCCCTTCCCAATCATAATTTACATTTTTTACAATCCAGTCATGTATTGTCTTCACCTTATCAAACTGGCTCATACCAGACTTAATTATAGTACCTACCAATGCTTCTGCAGCACCCACGGCTTTATCAGATGGATATATATCCAACTCTAAATCCTCGACAGGAATCTGCGTCCCAACATTTGAAGAACCGGTCGTAGTTGTCTCCGGTGTCTTTGTAGTAGTTGTTTCAGGAGCCTTTGTAGTTGTCTCCGGTGCCTTTGTAGTCGTCTCCGGTTTCTTTGTTGTTGTCTCTGGCTTCTTATCAGTTGTTGTCTGCTCCTCTTTTTTAGACGTAGTCTCTCCTGATGTTGCCTTATCTGTTGTAGCTTCATCACTTGGCTTTTGTGTTGTAGTCACTTCGCCACCAGATGCTTCGCCTGTAGTTGCCTCATCACTAGAAGCTTCACCATTTCCTGACTGATTATTTGTAGGCTTATCTCCTGCTTCTTCATCCGAAGTCTGCTGACTATCACCTGTTGCTCCGGCATCTGTTGTCTGCTGTATCTCAGAATCATCTCCTACCACATCACCTGCTGTAGTTTCTGTCTCCGATGGACGTGTATCTACTTCTACCTCTGGCGTGTTTGATGAGGAACAGCCAGATACCACAACCATCAACGCTACTAACAGGTACGAAATCATTCGTTTCTTCATATTCATCCCTCGCTTTACTTATATGTAAATATATAAGAACAAAAGCACTTACACTTTAATAAAATATTTACCTAGCGCAAGTGCTTTTATTAACAAGTTACATTTTGATTACTCTTCTGTTTCCTCAAAGAAATCATCGTCAAAGTCGTCATCACAGATTTCAAAAACATCATCGAAATCATCATCACACTTACGTGAGAGACACTTATAAACAGCTAATGCAATACCTGCAATAGCTACTGCTGCAAGGATGCCTACGACAATCCAGCATGCCTTACATTTCTTCTTTTCTTCTTCCTTCTTAAGTAATGCACCAAGCTTTGTTGCTGCTACTAAATCTTCGATTTTCTGCATAATATACCCTCCTTAAAAAAACGATTCTATACATATAAATATAATACCAAATTTTATTGAATTTTACTATATTTTTTTTAATTTTGCGAAAGAAGCAAACATTTTTTTAGGTCCGACTGTATCAAAATTGACTAAAACCTCATAATCTCTGCCTGCATCCTCAGTAGACACTACTGTACCCACACCAAATTTTATGTGCTTAACTCTGTCTCCTGGTCCGTAATCTAATCCATCAGCCTTTGACATCTGATTGCCTTTCACAAGCATACTCATAGAATTATCAGGCTTTACCGTCGACTTTGGCTTGTCAAACGCATTTGACTTAAACAAGTCTGCAGCTGACATACCACCAAATCCGGATGATGCTGTTGTAGGTGCGCCAGTCCTCGGCTGTGTTCCAAATCCACCAAAGCTACCTGCTCCAACAGTGCTTCTACCTGTGGACTGCCCCTTATCCACCAAATGTCCAGGAATTTCCTTTATAAATCTCGACATTTTATTGTACTGTGTCTCGCCTCTTAACATTCTGGCTCTGGCACATGTCATAGTTAATTTTTTCATAGCTCTAGTTATGGCTACATAGGCAAGTCTTCTCTCCTCCTCTATATCTGTCGGATCATCAGAATTAATGCACATATAGCTTGGGAACAAACCGTCCTCCATACCCGGCAGGTAAACCTTTGGAAACTCCAGACCCTTTGCACTATGAATGGTCATAAGAACCACATAATCGCTTCCACTTTCTAAATTATCAATGTCTGCAATCAGTGCAACTTCCTCTAAAAATCCAGCCAATGTAGGCTCATCTGTAGATTCCTCGTATGTTACAACCTTAGATAAAAGTTCTTCTACGTTCTCAACCCTTGCAAGGGATTCCTCTGTATTCTCCGTCTTAAGCTCCTCTATATAGCCTGTTCCATCCATAATGCTTTCCAAGATTTCCTTTAGGCTATTGTAGCCAAGCTTACTTCTTTGAACCCTTATGAAGTTAACAAACTCATTAATCTTTGTGACTGCCTTACCCAGACCTGGAATTCTCTCACAGTCCATGAGTGCCTCAAAAAATGTCAAATCATTTGATGCCGCATAATCCTCTACTCTATTTAAAGAAGTGGCACCAATTCCTCTCTTTGGAACATTAATAATACGCTTTACCGCCACATCATCTCTTCCGTTGTCTATTGTTTTAAGATATGCAAGCATATCCTTAACTTCTTTTCTCTGATAGAAGTTTACGCCACCGATAAGCTTATATGGAACATTATTCTGTATAAGCTTCTCTTCTATTAGACGCGACTGGGCATTTGTTCTATAAAGACATGCATGGTCGCTATACGAAAACTCGCCGGAAGATACACCCTGCCTAATGTCTCTTGCGATATACTCAGCCTCCTCAAAACCGTTGTCGAAAGTCTTTAGTGTAAGAAGCTCTCCCTCTTCCTTATCAGTCCAAAGGCTCTTTGACTTTCTACCAAAATTGTTCTTAATGACTTCATTGGCTGCATCAAGAATATTTCCTGTCGAACGATAATTCTGCTCAAGCTTTATAACCGTAGTCTCTGGGAATACTCTCTCAAAATCTAATATATTTCTGATATTTGCTCCTCTAAACTTATAAATTGACTGGTCGTCATCACCTACGACACACAAATTCTTATATTTGTCTGCAAGCAGGCTTATAAGTCTAAACTGAACAGTATTTGTATCCTGATACTCATCTACCATTATGTACTTGAATCTCTCCTGATAATAATCAAGTACATCCGGGCATTGTTCGAACAGTTCTACTGTCAGCACTAACAAATCATCAAAATCTAATGCATTGCTTTTCTTTAGTGTCTCCTGATATTCCTTGTATGCCATAGCTACCTTTGACATATGATAATCTGTTGCATTCTCGGTAGCAAATTTAGCCGGTGATATCATTTCATTCTTCGCTGATGAAATATATCCTAGAATCGTCTTTTCCTTAAGATTTTTTGTGTCAATCTGAAGCTTTTTACATACATCCTTCATCACCGATTTCTGGTCATCTGTGTCATATATAGTAAAGCTATTTTCATAGCCAAGTCTGTCAATGTAACGTCTAAGTATTTTAACGCATGATGAGTGAAATGTGCTTACCCAGATACTCTCTGAGCCAAAGCCTACCATATCATCAACTCTTTCTCTCATCTCTCCTGCTGCCTTGTTTGTGAATGTGATTGCCATAATATTCCACGGATTAACACCACATTCCTCTATAAGATACGCTATTCTATTTGTAATAACTCTTGTCTTACCAGAACCTGCTCCCGCAAGGATAAGTACTGGTCCTTCTGTCTGTAAGACTGCCCTTCTTTGCATTTCATTAAGTAAATCTAAATTAGCCATATATACTCCTTTATCAATTTGGCTTTTGATAGAAAGTGACAGCAGATTACTGCTGTCACTTATTTTGTCATATAGTAAGGTAATACAGACGTATCTGCTCTGTTACCCTTTTGTTTATTAATTTACCAACTAAACAAGCTTATTTCCACAGTTACCACAGAAATTTGCTCCATTTGTAGGTGTTCCACAGTTTGGACAGAACTTTGGTGCAGCTCCACCTGCTGGTGCTGCTGCCTGGGCCTGATTCATCATCGGCTGATTCTGATTCATATTCATGGCACCCTGCATCTGGTTAACCATCTGCTGTCCCATCATCATACCCATCTGCATACCTGCCATCTGTGTAGCCATATTACTGCCAGCTGTATTACCTGGTCTACCCATTGCATCAAGCACTGACATCTGCTGATATCTGTTCATATCTCCAACCATCTGCTGAGAAGCCGCCTTCTTCTGCATAGCAGCAATCTCTGGTGGATATGAGAAGCTCTGAATATTAAAGCCTGTGATAGAGATACCAATCTTGTATATCTCCATATCAAGGTCCTCTCTAATACCCTTTGAGATATCGTAGGCATTTGCCTGAAGGTTGAACATATCCTTACCTTCCTTAGATATCCACTTCATAAGAAGCTGATCAAGGACAGCCATAACTCTTTCCTTTACATCATCTACTGTGAACATCTCCTTAATACCAGCTACTTTATCTATGAGAGCATCTCTGTCTGATATCTTACAAGTAAAGTTTCCAAAAGCTCTAACAGGCATACCTCCTGGAAGATTTGGTGCAGGAAGGTTAATTGCGTTCTTTGTACCCCACTTTACCACAAATTCCTTTGTGTTAATAAAAAGTACCTCTGCACGAATACCTGAGTTAAAACCAAACTTGAATCCCTTAAGTGATGAGAGGAATGGAATAATCTGAGATTCGATATCGAAGCTTCCTTCATCCTCAAATACACCTTCCACTTTACCATTGTACATAAAGATGGCATCCTGACCTGGACGGATAATAAGTCGGCTTCCCTTCTTAATCTCGTCATTCTTCCATTTCCAGAACATTACGTCCTCTCTGGTTTCCTGCCACTCTACAACATTGGAAAACTGTGAACTAAATAATCCCATTTTCTACTCCTTACATTCCAAGTGAAGCCTTTAATGCTGCTAACTCATCATCTACAGCTGTATCAGTCTGAACTGTGTCATACTTAGCTGTAAGGTTATCCATACTAGCTGCCTCTGTATCTGTATTAAGCTCTGCCATAGCATTAGCCTCATCAAGCATCTTATCAGCCTTTGCCTCCATTCTTGCGAATGCTGACATATTGTTCTCAACACCTGCTACTGAAGCGCCAATCTCGTTGAGTCTTTCCTGTGTCTTTGCAACTGCAATCTTAGCCTTGATAGCATCTCTCTTTGCATTTAAGTTGTCAATATCCTTAACAAGCTTATCATGCATTTGACGCATCTTTGTAGCGTTTGCATTAGCTAATGTATATGCCTGCTGTAATGCTGCCTGCTTCTCTACAAGCTGATTCTTTCTCTCAAGGAACTGCTTTGCATCTGCATCATTTCCAGCCTGAACTGCCTTAACAGCATAGTTCTGGAATTTCTCTATCTCTGCGTTACACTCATCAAGCTCTCTCTTAGCTCTCTTCTCATCAGCCATAATAGAGGCTGTCTCTGCCTTAACTTCACCTAAGTCCTTCTCAAGGTTTCTTAAGTACTGATCAATCATCTTCTCTGGATCTTCACACTTGTCTAAAAGTGCGTTGATATTTGCTGCCATAATGTCTTTAAATCTTGCTATAATTCCCATCTTTCTAATCCTCCGTACATATGTAGTATTATTAAAATCTGAAAAACAAATTTCGAGATAAATTATACCACACCAAACAAATATTGTCACTAATATTTCAAATTTGCTTGTCATATGGTTTTCAATACTATATAATAAGATTTGGAAATACATATATATAACTACTGATAAAAGGGTGCAAATTATGAATGTAGATAAACTTTTAGAAGATTTGTTAAACAATATGAACTTAATAAAGCCTGAGGATATTCCGAATATAGATTTGTATATGGATCAGGTAACAACTTTTATGGATCGTCGTTTGTACAGCACAAAACGTATTGATGATGAAAAAGCTCTTACAAAGACTATGATTAACAACTATGCAAAAAACGACCTGCTTCCATCACCAGAGAAAAAGAAATATTCAAAGGACCACGTCCTTCTTTTGACACTTATATATTATTTTAAGAATGTTATGTCTATAAGTGATATAAAGAAGTTGATGCAGCCTATTACAGACAAATTCTTTCATACATCTAAAGGCGCCGACCTTGTTGATGTATACTCGGAAATTGAAGGTCTTATGGATGCCATAGGTCAAAAGGTTTCAGATGATGTACACGAAAAAGCTAAAGTTGCGTCAAACTCATACAATTCAGAGGAATTTAAATCTGTTTCTGAGAAAGATGCCAACTATCTTAAGCTCTTTTCATTGGTTTCGATGTTGTGCTTTGACATATATTTGAAAAAACAATTAGTTGAAGCAATTGTTGATACTTTGGAGGAACCAATTTCAAAAGCCGACAGAGAAAAGCTGGCTAAGCGAGAACAGGAGGAGCGCGAGAAGCTTGCTAAAAAAGAGCGTGAGGAGCGTGAAAAGCAGCTTAAACGCCAGCGCGAAGAGAGAGAAAAATTCAAAAAATAGTTATATGATAAAAAGCTGACCCACCACCACGGTGAGCCAGCTTAATTAATTGTAGTTACTTTACTGCTACGATTTAGCTTTACTCTTCTGAATTAAGTCTCTTAAAGACCATATCGTATCCATCGTTTCCATAATTTAGCGAACGATTAACACGACTAATTGTTGCTGTAGATGCGCCTGTCTTCTCTGCTATCTCAAGATATGTCTTCTTGTTTCTAAGCATCTGCGCAACCTCATATCTCTGTGCTAAAGACAAAAGTTCATTGACAGTACACACATCTTCAAAAAACAAATAACATTCATCCTTATTTTCAAGAGTAAGAATCGCTTCAAATAAGTGATCTACCTCTTCAGTTCTAATTTTCTTTGTCATTTTGCTCCACCCTTTACTAAATATTGCTCAATTCTTTTGTAGTTTAACACACTAACGCAAAAATGTCCACTTTAATTTTAAAACTGTACCTTACTAAAGTCATACTTATATTACAGTCTTATACATAAGTCCTTTAATTCTTCTATTGTATCTACCATATAATCTGCGCCAGCTTCCTCTAATTCACCAGGCTCTGCATATCCAAAATGTACTCCTACTGACTGAATCCCACAAGCTTTTGCTCCCAAAATGTCATGCTTTCTGTCACCTATCATAATGGTCTTAGCCTTATCAGCTTCGCTTTCTATATTTAGTCGTCTAAATGCCTCTCTGATAACCTCTGCCTTGGTATTAATACTTCCATCCATAGTACTTCCTACTGCTTCGTCGAAATACTGGGACAGCTCATATCTTTCCAGAATACGTCTTGCATATATCTCTGGTTTAGATGTAGCGAGACATACAGTCTTTCCAGCTGTCTTGCATATAGACAACAGCTCCTTTACGCCTTCATATACACCATTCTCAAATATACCAATGTCCTTAAAACGCTCTCTATATTTTAAAACCGCTTCCTCAGCCTGCTCATAGCTAAGTCCATAAAACTCCTGAAAGCTTTCAATAAGCGGTGGTCCTATAAAAGGCATAAGTTCCTGCAAATCGTCCACCTTTATACCAAAATGAGCTAATGCATACTGCGCACATTTTGTTATACCCTCCTTTGGGTCTGTAAGTGTTCCATCTAAATCAAAAAGAATGATATCCTTCATATTAATTCCTACTTTCTAAACCAGCTTGTACTTTTTCTTATGAGCTCCTTTACCTGCTGCTTATTCTCATCAGTATAACCAATAAGGACATCCGGCTCGTGCTCTCTAAAATAGTCGAGTATACTGTTTACATCAGCCAAATCTTTCTTAGGTGCATGAAAACGCAAAAGCTTCGACACCTTTATATGGAGTGTGTATGATACTTTCATATGAATACCCAAAAAAGCCTTTAATGTACTATGCTCATACAAAAGAACAATTTTGCTTATAGGTACTATATCATAATCACTTGTATCAAGATTGACAAAGAAGTTATCTGTAATGTACATACCACCCTGACATACCTTAGCCGACGTCATTTCCTCTGCAACCTGTGCCACAAATCTTCCTACACCTTTAACCTTTTCCTTTCTTTCACTATTATACATATACTTAGCCAGCAATAATTTCGGACTAAGCATAGGAAACATCCCTATGAAAAGATTGTATAAGAAAACTGCTATACTATAAACAAGTGTTGCCATTATCATCCAGAGTATTACTGTATATATTCTATAATGGTAATCAACCTCACTGAGTATATAATCCTCAGTAATATCTTTTACACCCTCTTCAGTCCAATTTATATTAGAGGCAAACATAGACAGCATATTATCAAATACACCGTTTGTCTCTGTTACCTTAACACGCTTTACTACATTATTTAGATGAGTATGTGTTCTTTTTTCTGTAGGCTTAACCAAAAAGAATACACATTTTTCACTATCTACAAGATCATAATAATATTCACCATAAACATCATTATCTCGCATATAATCATATCCACTATATATTAGACGTGGTAATGAAATTTCCAAATAAACGTGTCCATCTTTTACAGCATCTATAAGTTCTGCAGTGGAGTCCACCTTTTTAGGATTTAGCACATCCTTAAATGGAACTAATAACAAAATCATTATGGTTACAGCTATAGGAAATAGCGGCCATATTATATGCTTAAAATAAATTTTTCTAATATTATTATATATTTCCTTTGCGGTCATATTTTTCTCCCCATTTTTTCATTTCACTTGATAGTATAATCCAAGGATTGTCAATAATCAAGCTTGCTTTTAATATAAAAAGCTGATAGTATTTGAACTGAAGAATTTACATTTAAACTTATTAATTAAAAGAGGTTATTTTATGGAATCATATACAGGTTTCGCAGAGTTTTATGATTTATTTATGGACAATATTCCCTATGAAGAATGGAGTCAATATGTCATAAAACTTCTAAATAAATATGGTGTGAGGGACGGCATTGTCCTTGATATGGGTTGTGGTACCGGCAATATCACCGAATTTCTCGCACATGCAGGCTATGATATGATAGGCATCGACAACTCAGAAGATATGCTTGCTGCTGCAATGGAGAAACGCTACGACTCTGGATTAGATATCTTATATCTTTGTCAAGATATGCGCGAATTTGAACTTTATGGTACCGTTGCTGCTGCTGTTAGCATATGCGATTCTATGAATTATATTTTAGAGTACAATGAACTTGTACAGGTATTTAAGTTAGTTAATAACTACTTAGACCCGAATGGAATATTTATATTTGATTTAAATACAATTCATAAATATGAAATGATGGGTGACTCTGTCATTGCCGAGAATCGTGATGAAGGCAGCTTTATCTGGGAGAACTCCTTCCACAAAGACAAGATGCTTAATCAGTATGATTTAACAATCTTTGCAAAAGATGAAGACAATCGGTACACAAAGTTTGAGGAGACTCATCTTCAGCGCGGTTATTCTTTGGATGAGATAAAATCTGCTCTTAATGATGCCGGATTAGTATTTATGGACAGCTTCAGTGCATTTACAGAAAATCCGGTAAATGACCATGATGAACGAATTTATATTATTGCCAAAGAACGTGGCAAATCTATTTAATAATAAAGGAGATTTACAATGAGTGATTATATTGTTAGAGCTATGGCTGCAAACCAGCAGATTAGAGCTTTTGCCGCTACGACAAGAGAGCTTGTTGAACATGCAAGAAGCATTCACAACACAAGCCCTGTAGCAACTGCTGCGTTAGGCAGATTGCTAACTGCCGGCGCAATGATGGGCGCATCAATGAAAGGAGAAAAGGACCTTTTAACTCTTCAAATAATAGGCGACGGCCCAATGTCTGGACTAACTGTAACAGCTGATTCCGCTTCAAATGTTAAAGGCTATGTAAACAATCCAACTTACATCAATCCTCCAAACTATCTTGGAAAATTTGATGTAGGCGGAGCTATTGGATACGGAACTCTTAGAGTAATCAAAGACCTTGGACTAAAGGAACCATATGTTGGCGAAACAGAGCTTATTACCGGCGAAATAGCAGAGGATCTGACATACTACTTTGCAAAAAGTGAGCAGATTCCCACATCCGTTGGTCTAGGAGTCCTTATGAATAAGGAAAATACAGTTCGCCAGGCTGGTGGTTTTATCATTCAGCTTATGCCATTTGCCGATGATTCTGTAATAGATGCTCTGGAAGCGCGCATTAATGAGATAAAGTCTGTTACTTCAATGCTTGAGGATGGTCTTACACCGGAGGATATTCTTAAATATATATTGGAGCCATTTGACATTGAATTTACTGCCAAGCTCGATACGGCATACAAATGTAACTGTAGCCGTGAGCGAGTATCTAAGGCCCTCATAAGCATTGGCCGCAAGGAGCTTACTGACATTGTCAACGAGGGAAATGATATAAATTTAAATTGTCACTTCTGCAATACTGATTATTCTTTTACAATTGATGAAATCAAGGAATTTCTTAAATAGATAATGTTATGACAAAACCCGACAGGTTGAACCTGTCGGGTTTTAATATAATCCCAATATATAATCTATCGGAATTAAGTTAAATCATTTTTAAAACAAATAGCTATATTCCTCTAAAACTCCTACTGCCATACCATGCTGTCGAAAATTTATAAAGAAAAAGGCACATTATTTTTCAATAATTATAACTTTGTTACGTTTGTAGCCTGTGGACCCTTTGCTCCATCTGTAATCTCAAACTCTACTGCAGCGCCTTCTTCAAGAGACTTATATCCCTCAGAAGCGATACCTGAGAAGTGTACGAATACGTCATTTCCCTGCTCGTCAGAGATGAAACCGTAACCTTTCTGGTTATTAAACCACTTAACTGTACCTTTCATTTTGTACCTCCAAAATAATAACTGATTGCCATAGGCAACGGGTTAAGCATAGCACAGATAAATGTGCGTGTCAAACTATTTAAATACCCAATTACGCTGTATTTTGAAGCTTATAAAGAACAAACTGGTATCCACTATTACTTTACTTACTGCAGTTAATATTTTACCTAACACCAACGCATCCGTTATTAACCACACCAATCCGTATGATGCTAGCATCTGACAGCCACATAACACATAATATCGCATAATTGTTTTCTTACGTGGCACATCTGAATTAAACACTGCTTTCTCATTTAATATGTAATTAATTATGGACGATATGATTCTGGCACCAACCGTAGCTATTAGTAATCTACTCTTAGCATCCATATCGCCAAGAAGATAATTCAATATAGTAAAGGATATAATATCAATAACTGATGCTGCCAATGAACTCGCGATAAATCTAAAGATTACTCCGTATATCTTCAACGAATCCCATAAAGGATTAAAATGTGTGGATGCGTTTTCTTCTATATATACTGTATCAATTGGCTCTTCGCATATACCAATTCCCTGTTTTTTACATTCTAAGAGCATATTTGTCTCGTATTCAAATCTTTCACCCTTTATGTCTATCATCTTAGATAGATATCGCCTTGGAATAGCCCTTAGTCCTGTCTGCGTATCTGAAATCTTAAGACCACATGCAACCTTAAATACAGACTTTGTAAGATTATTTCCAAATCTGCTTTTAAATGGTACGTTTTCTCCCGAAAAGTCCCTTACACCCAAAATCATTTTTGTAGTGTTTTCTACCATTCTCTCTGAACATTTATATATATCAGCCACCATATGCTGATTATCTCCATCTACAGTAACTACACCATCTATGTTTGGCCTATTCTGTATACAATACTGAAATGCTGTTTTGAGAGCTCTACCCTTACCCTTATTGACATCATGATGCAACAAGTGAACCTGTGAATACTTCTCCACAGTACTAAACGGCTCCTTATGTATCTCGTCACTACCATCATCTACTATCACTATATCTTCAAAGCCTCTATCCACTAGACCGTCAACAACTTGAACCAGCTTCTCATCCGGATTTAGAGATGGAATAATAATTGTTATTTTCATAGCACACCTTTCAAAAATTAAAAACCAATCAATACATCTATTATCTTTAAGATACTATTATTTTAGATTTGTAACAAGAAAAACCTGTGTTATTTATGTGATTATCTTTTGAAAAATATATAACGAACACAACTTGATTTTTAGGTATCTGAAAAATAGACAAAAAAATAGCAGTATCACCTTGCTTAAATGCTTGGTTTTACTACTTTCTTAATGAGTCACGCGGGAATCGAACCCGCGACAACTTGATTAAAAGTCAAGTGCTCTACCGACTGAGCTAGTGACCCGTAATAATTTGTTACCGAGGTTCTCATCTTTCCCTGCAAACAGGGCTAGTTGGATTCGAACCAACGGGATGCAGGAGTCAAAGTCCTGTGCCTTACCGCTTGGCGATAGCCCTAAAATATAAAAAAGGGTGGATACAGGGATTCGAACCCTGGGCCTCCAGAGCCACAATCTGGCGCGCTAACCAACTGCGCTATACCCACCATAGGCCATCGGGACTTCTCCCTAATGTGCTCGAAGGGATTCGAACCCCCGACCCACGGCTT
>JAFSIA010000016.1 GCA_017440045.1 Lachnospiraceae bacterium | reverse complement strand
CTTATCCTTGATAACATTCATCTCTGCGCCTACTTTTGCCTCAGTTCCTTCATATCGTATAAAACGAACTCTTGACCTTGGGAAAAATCTCTGTGGATCTTTTCCAAACATCATAATAGCGGCACCGCTCATTTCCTGGCGACCTGCAACATTTACGATATAATCCTTATTTTGCCTAATATATTCTTCCGGAGTCTTTCCGTAGCCAATCTTCTCACAGTACTTTGCAACAAACTCCATATCAATATCATCCAATGTACTGCGATATACTGGCTCGTCCTCATAAAAACGCATTCCCTTTGAATACATAAGTTCCATACGTTCATCAAAGGTAAGTTTCTTTGACCGGTCACCAACACGCAAGAATGCTTCATCTCTATGGTTTACATGCATGTCTGCACTCTGCGGAATCTTAATAAGTAAAATATGATTTACATTACCATTCTTATCAATGCAATCCACGGTTTCCTTTTCAATAAAAATAGATGGCTGACAGAAATCATATCCAGCACGGAGTATTTCGTTAATATTCTTCGCATAATCATCTATTCCAGTAATCTCGCCATTATCCTCAATACCTACAGCTAAGAGTCCGCCATCTGCATTTGCAAACGCAATCATCGGAGTAGCAATTGCTGTCGCTTCTATCTTTGCACTCTTACGGTCAAATGACTGCTTTTCTGTAGTCGTACACATTTCTTCAATTGTCATATCAGTAAGATTCATCTGCTGCCTCCTTTCTTCTACAACACATAAAACATTTTCGCCAATTTATCAATTCAATTTTTCACTCCACTCCGCTTCCTTAAATCCAACCATTATAATATCTCCGTTTATAACCAATGGTCGTTTTATCAACATTCCATTGGTAGCGAGCAGCTTTAACCGTTCTTCTTCACTCATAATAGGAAGCCTGTCCTTAAGGTTCATTTCTTTATAAAGAAGTCCTCTGGTATTAAAGAACTTCTTCAAGGGAAGTCCACTTGTAACATACCATTTTTTTCAATTCGTCATAAGTTGGATTATCCTCCACAATATGACGCTCTGTATATTCTATATTATATTCATCTAACATTACTTTAACATTCCTTTCTATGCTGTAATCATTTTCAACTCTTTATCTAATTTGTAAACTATCCCAACAAAACTTTATATCGTTTCATATAAATTGCTATATACTAATCTACGTCCCAAAGCACATATGCTAGTTGCCGTTGTACATGAAGCCGAACAATTACAACAATTATTTGAATTTGTACACAAATGAATTGCGTTTAATGTTCCATATCCTACGCATATTCTATACGAAGCAGCACTTTTTATGTTCACTTTTCCATTTGTTATTATAACATTTTGTGGTGCATACTTTGAATAATCAAAATAATGTCGGAGTGTTCCATGATGTGGAATTTTTATATACTTAAATTGCCTATGTAACTTTATATCCGTAGCAGTTGCGATTTCTTTCATATGTGGCTCCTCTATATCTCCAGTAAATAATACATTTTCATCTCCACATACTTTGTTCTGAAATACAATATTATACTCATGATTAAGCTCATTTAATTTTCTTATTTGAACACTCATATCTTGTTCCATTTCACCCACATTTATATAAATATCATCTAACAAACTCTCATACACAATTCTCATATCTTCTATTCTTTGTTTGCTATCGAACTCACCATTAAAATATTCATTATTGTTTTCATCAATATATTCATAAAAGTTTTCTTTCCTCAAAAGTTCTCTCGTTACATATATACAAACGATTTCAGAAAGAGCTAACAATTTTCCTTCGAAATCAGAGGGTAATTTCAAATCTTGTATTATTCCAGAAATATGATTCTCATGAGTACCATCTACTGGCCATAATGTAATATACTTGCCATTCTCAAATGTTACACCTTTGCTCAACAGCATAACACTAGATACATTATCACATAAAAAATCTAACAGATCGAATAAATTCGCTGTGGTTCTAGGTAATTCACACTTTTTCATTTCTATTTCAAGAAGTAATTCTTCCAGTATGTTAGAAGCCACTACAAATGGATTGTTCCATATATTTGCAATGTAAATATTTTTAAAAAGCCCTTTATACTTACTTTGACCACTTTTATGCATATATATTAATCCACTTATATGATCTTCATGAAAATGTGTAATCAGTAAACTTGTATTTCCATTCGAATAACGCCTTGATATATCATCTGCGATTTCATTCATTAAATCCTTTCGCTTTCCATATTTACTTGAAACATCCGAAAAAAAATGAACCCCAAAATCTACTAGTAAATTACTGTTGTCATCCCTTTCTTTTAGCATTATACAATCACCAAAATATGCATTATAGACTTCTATTTCTTTACTCATACCTTAATCATCTTTCTCTTTAATATACTTTCCCGACTTAATTCTCTTATCCACCGGTCTTTCTGCATCCACTGGAATTGCCCACGCCTTTCCAAACTTAATAACTCCCGGAACCATTCCTTCATTGCATATAGTTTGAAGTCGTCTTTCTGACAATCCCCATTTAGTCGCAGCTTCTTTTACAGTCATAAATTCCATAGTTCTAATCTCCATAATTTCACTATAAAACGACAATAATTTCACTTCTTATATTATACAGCGGAATACCGCCGAATATCAACCACTATTTACATAACATCTGGCGTACAACTCCATACCCTCCCACGCACTCCTTCCAACAAAAAATACCTTTCAGCGAACAGTCCTCAGACCTCGCCAAAAGGTATTTATTTTTAGCACCCTATTCTATTTTCTGGTTTCATGCACATATTTTTCAGTGCTTTTTTGTAGATATGTTTCTTGGAAAACAGCTCTCAAACCCGCTTAAACTGGGCATTTCTTAGAGAGCAAACATACAGTCTCCACATGCCCCGTATGCGGAAACATATCCACTGGTTGCACTTTTTTCACATAATATCCATACTCTCTTAAATACTTTAAATCTCTCGCCAGTGTCGCTGAGTCACAGCTGACATACACAATCTTTTCCGGGCTCATGGAAACCATAGTTTCTAAAAGCTTCTCGTCACAGCCCTTTCTTGGTGGGTCTACTACAACCACATCTCCTGTGATGCCGTACTCCTTGTACATCTTTGGCACAACTTCCTCTGCCTTGCCTACGAAAAACTCTACATTTTCTATATCATTTAACTTTGCATTCTTTCTGGCATCATCAATTGCCTCCGGAACTATTTCAACGCCATAGACTTTTCTCGCTGACTTTGCAAGAAACAACGATATGGTACCCACACCACAGTAAAGGTCCCAGACTGTCTCATTGCCTGTAAGGCCAGCAAACTCCAGTGCTTTACCGTAAAGCTCCTTCGTCTGCACAGGATTAACCTGATAAAAAGAAAGTGGTGATATTCTAAACTTTACATCACCAATATAATCTGTGATATAGCCCTCTCCATAGAGGTCTATAACCATCTTTCCCATGATTACATTTGTTTTCTCTCTATTTATATTTAAGGAAATGCTTGTCATTCCTTCTATTTTCTTAAGCTCCTCCACCAGCTCACTGCTGCCCTTAAAGTCAAGTCCATTTATGATTATGCACACCATGCACTCACCGGTCGTAAAGCCGCGTCTTATGAGAATGTGACGAACAAGTCCTGTATGCGTCTCTTCATTGTATGGTTTTATACCATATTTTTTCATATGATTTTTTATTATAGCAAGTATATCCTTATTGGCTTTATCACCAATAGCACAGTCATCACAAGGGATGATACTGTGAGTTCTGCCGGCATAAAAGCCCGTAACTATATTGCCATCCTTGTCCGTTCCCACAGGAAATTGAGCCTTGTTTCGATAATTAAAAGGCTCCTCCATACCGATGATTGTACACATTTCATATTCTGTAGGTGGCACTTTTCCTATACGTTCAAGATTGCCCTGCACCTTCTTTTCCTTGAAGGCAAGCTGCGCCTCATATGACATTTCCTGAATCTGACAGCCACCACATCTTCTAGCTTCCTTACAGGCAGGCTCCACTCTGTACTCAGATGGTTTTATAACCTCCATAAGCCTGCCGTAGCCATAGGTCTTTCCTTCTTTGACTATCTTTATCTTTGCCACATCTCCCGGAATAGCATCCTTCACAAAGACGGTGTAGCCATCTATCTTGCCTACACCTTCTCCTTCGCTTCCCATATCTTCTATTTCTATTGTATATTCTTCATTCTTTTTAACCATTGGAAACTCCGTTTTCATCTACTTTAAAATTGGCATTAAGCCATAGTAGTTAAAATCATATTACTTTGATGTTTTTCTAAGATTACTCTCAAACAATCTGTTATAGCCTAACCACTCTGTTCCCTCGGCTGGCTGGGCACTAGAGAAAAGCTCTTTCATAATCTGCATCTTTGCATCTGTATTATCTGCAAAGCTTAAAGCCACTGCTTCCATCAATGCAGGCTTCTTTGGTGAACCGAATTCTAACTCACCATGATGAGCTAAGATACAGTGCTTTAACTCATTTAAAACCTTAACCGGGAAACCTTCAATAGTAGATGCCTTTATACTAACCTGCTCTGAACCTATAACGATGTGTCCTACAAGCTGTCCCTCGTCTGTATAATCATTTATCGGAAATGCTGACAGCTCATACACCTTTCCCATATCATGAAGCATAGCTGCTGTGAGAAGTAAATCTCTGTTTAAAAGCGGATACTGCGTGCAGTAGAAATCACACATTTTTGTAACAGATAAGCTGTGCTCCAAAAGTCCACCTATAAATCCATGATGAACAGACTTTGCCGCAGAATGATTTTTAAACTTTTTGGCAAATGTCTCATCCTCCACAAAAAATTTCTCAAGAAGAGTTTTCAGGTATGTATTCTTAATGCTTTGGACATATTTCAAAAGCTCACTAAACATCTCTTCAATATTTTTATCTGATACAGGAAGGTATTCCTTTGGGTCATACTCTCCCTCAGACACTCTTCTCACACGCTTTACATTAAGCTGGGTAGCTCCATTAAACACTACAACATCAGCCACTATCTCTACATAATCAAGCGCATCAAACTCATCGATTCCAAGTGAATTTGGCTCCCATATTTTCGCATCTACTGTACCTGTCTTATCCTGAAGAATGGCAGAATCATATGGCTTACCATTCTTTGTCACTGCTGACACCTTCTGCTTGCAAAGATAAATGTCCGAAATCTTTTCGCCTTCTCTAAATGTTTCAATATATTTCATAAAATGTTCCTCTTCTTTCTAATCTCTTGAATTTAACACTATCGGCATAGTATATTCATTATAATCCGAACCAATTCGCCTTCTTACCTTTATTACGACAGTATCACCCTTTGATTTTCCTTCTATAAAATCTCTAAAGCTGTCCATATCAGGGTTAGTAATATTTCCAATAGAGACAATAATATCTCCAGTAACCAAACCTGCATTATAAGCCGGTGAATCAATAACAATGCTATTTACATAAATACCCTCAGGCATATTTGTACCGACAATCTCTTCTATCTGTGAAGTAACCTCATGACCTTTGATTCCAAGGTAAATATCTTTTCTACCATTAAGCATATTATCAATAATATATCTTAAATCTATAGCCTCTCCACCAGCTATTACATCCGGCATTTCTAATGTGCCATAGCTTAAGCCAACTATACCTATGAGATTTCCATCACTATTAAAAATAAAGCCATCATTTATATTCGCCAAAGCAATATCTGTTATAAGTAAGTTATAGTTTAAATCAGTACACATCACCTGATTACTGCCATTGGATACATGTCCCTTTATAAACATTGGTTCACTACCTATGACATTGCCACAATATACAACAGATGCTCCCTTATTGTTATCTACATTTCTTGAAAATGCCACGACAGAAATCTTGCTTCTTACATGCTGCGGCACTTTCGTAGACTCAATCTTCAAAAGTGCAAGTCCTGTGTCCTCATCTATATCGTAAACGCTTGCCTCGACACTTGTTTCGTATGGAAGATGAACAGATATCTCCTTGTATCCCTCTATGCTACTACTTGGAATCAGTATGTATATATGATTGCTTGCTGAAACGATTGCTCCTGTATACTTGGAAATTTCTTTAATAGTTTTCTGCCCATCCAAGGTCTCCTGTTCTTCCTCATTTTGCTCCAATGACTCTGATTCAGCTGTAGTCTCATCCTGTTTTTCCGAATCCATCTCTTCCATCTCTCGTTCCACGGATACTACGACCACTTTAAAACTCAGCCTCTCCTCAAGCTTTTTCAAAATCTCCTCATCACTCAAAGGTAGCTCTACTAATTCTCCTGTAGTAGGCTCTTCCCTCTCTATAATGACTCTGTTTTCAGTTGTCTCCTCTGTAGTTTCTACAGGATTTTCATCATCAAATGCCCCTGATGTCCTTAGGAATATATAGCAGACAATTACGCAAATACAAACAGGCAGCAACACATGCACCAGTATTTTTCCAAAAAAACGTCTGATGCGATGCTTCCTGCTTACAACATGCTCTTCTACGAATCTATATTCCTCTTCATTTGAATTATCATTAAGACCCATTCTTTACTTACCTTTTCTAAACCGAAAAAAGTGAATTTTTCCGATAAAATTGAACTATTTTGTCTCTTGTATAATTGAATTTTCTACCATTATAATGTATATTAGACGTAAATGTAAATAGATTGGAGCGTTTTTTTCCATGAACGGTATGAATAAAAAATGTTATAAAACTTTAGAATATACAAAAATCATAGACAGACTTACAGATTTTGCATCATCTCCCCTTGGCAAGGAGAAGTGTCAGAATCTCGAACCCTCAAGAGATTTGAAGGAAATTAGACATTGGCAAAAAGAGACCAGCGATGCATTGGCAAGACTTTGGAAAAAAGGTGCTGTTTCCTTCTCTGGTACTAGAGATATTAGAAGCAGCCTAAAAAGACTAGAAATCGGCAGTACACTTTCTGCCAAGGAGCTTTTAGACATTAGCTCCGTATTAAACGTAGCCCTTCGCATAAAGCCTCTTGCTAAAGTCTCAGACAAGGAGGATAGTGAGGAATATGAGGATTCATTAGCCGAAATGTTCACTTCCCTTGAACCTTTATCACCATTAAATAATGAGCTTAAAAGATGTATTGTAAGCGAGGAGGAAATGGCTGATGATGCCAGCGCAAACTTAAGCGCTATCAGGCGCTCTATAAGAGCTACCAATGATAAAATACACAACGTTATAAATTCTATGGTTAATTCTTCCACTGTCCGCACTTACCTTCAGGACAATGTGGTAACAATGAGAAATGGCAGATATTGTCTCCCTGTCAAGGCGGAGTACAAATCATCTATGCCTGGTATGATTCACGACCAGTCATCTACAGGTTCAACTATTTTCATTGAGCCTATGAGTGTAGTTCAAATGAATAATGAACTTAGCGAGCTCTCCATAAAGGAGCAGCGTGAAATAGAAAAAATATTGGCTGACCTTAGCAATCTATGCGCAGAGCACGTTGAAGAATTACTTTGTGACTTTAATGTTTTAAGTCAGCTTGATTTTATATTTGCCAGAGCTGCCTTATCAAAAGCATTAAAATGTACAGAACCCGAATTTAATACAGATGGAATCATTGACCTAAAGTGTGCAAGACATCCTCTTTTAGACCAGACAAAGGTTGTACCTATAGATATTCGTCTGGGACAAAATTACAACCTTTTAGTTGTGACAGGACCTAATACAGGTGGAAAAACTGTCTCTCTAAAAACTGTGGGGCTACTGACACTTATGGGTCAGTCTGGTTTACACATTCCTGCAGATGATCATTCGAAATTATCTGTGTTTAACGAAGTTTTTGCAGACATCGGAGATGAGCAGAGCATCGAGCAAAGCTTAAGTACTTTCTCTTCTCATATGACAAATATTATAAAAATTTTAGAGGAGGCAGACGACAAATCATTAGTACTTTTTGATGAGTTATGCGCCGGAACAGACCCTGTAGAAGGTGCTGCCCTTGCCATAAGTATTTTGACATTCCTTCACAATTTGAATGCAAAGACTATGACTACAACACACTATAGCGAGCTTAAGGTATTTGCCCTGTCTACAGAAGGTGTTGAAAATGCCTGTTGCGAGTTTAATGTAGAAACCTTAAGCCCTACTTACAGACTCCTCATCGGTATACCTGGAAAGAGCAATGCTTTTGCCATTTCATTAAAGCTTGGTCTTCCCGGTTACATTGTAGACGACGCCAAAAATCGTTTGGATGATGAATCTAAATCCTTTGAGGATATCTTAACAGACTTAGAGGAAAGCAAGCTTACTATTGAACGTGAGAAGGAGGAAATCCAGTCGTATAAGGCTGAGATTGCTACCCTCAAGGAAAGACTTGAGAAGAAAAATGAAAACCTTGATGACAGACGTGAACGCATTTTAAGGGAGGCAAATGAGGAAGCGATGGCAATTTTGCAGGATGCCAAGTCATTTGCTGACGAGACTATCCGCAATATGAACAAGCTTAAAAGTGGCGGTTCCGCCTCTGATATGGAAAATCAGCGTCACAAATTACGCGATAAAATGTCAGATACAGAAAAGAAGCTTATACTGAAAAACAAAAAGACTCCGAAAAAAGCTTACACAGCTGCCGACTTCAAATTAGGCACAGCCGTAAAGGTATTAAGCTTAAACTTAAACGGAACGGTTTCCTCTGCTCCTAATGCAAAAGGTGATTTATTTGTTCAGATGGGTATCTTGCGTTCTCAAGTAAATATAAGTGATTTAGAGATAGTAGATGAGCCAGTTATCACAGGTCCAAACCTTCAAAAGACAGGTTCCGGCAAGATTAAAATGTCAAAGGGCATGAATATTTCCACAGAAATCAACCTTATCGGAATGACAACTGCCGAGGCAATTCCTGCATTAGATAAATACCTTGATGATGCCTACTTGGCTCATCTAACATCAGTTCGTGTCGTACACGGACGTGGAACAGGTGCATTAAAAAATGCAGTTCACTCACATTTAAAAAGACAGAAATATGTTAAATCATATAGACTAGGAGCCTTTGGCGAAGGCGATACAGGTGTAACTATAGTTGAATTCAAATAGTTGGGAAAGGGTTAGAAAATGGTTAACAAACAAAAAATACTTATTGTAGATGATGACACAAATATTTCAGAGCTTATCTCTTTGTACCTTACAAAGGAATGCTTTGAGACCAAGTGTGTCGAGGACGGCGAAAGTGCTCTTGAAGCTTTTAAATCTTTCGCTCCTGACCTTATTCTTTTAGACTTGATGCTTCCTGGCATGGACGGTTATCAGGTATGCAGAGAGCTTAGAAAAACTTCATCCGTCCCTATTATTATGCTCTCAGCAAAAGGCGAAGTTTTCGATAAGGTTTTAGGGCTAGAATTAGGCGCAGATGATTACATTATTAAACCTTTTGACTCTAAGGAATTGGTTGCCAGAGCCAAAGCTGTATTAAGAAGAACATCCGTTGCCCCTGTTGCTCCAGAGCCACAGGCTAAACAAGATATTGTTTCATACCCTGATTTAGTCATAAATCTCGCAAACTATTCTGTATCTTATATGGGTAATTCCATCAAGATGCCACCAAAGGAATTGGAGCTACTCTACTTCCTTGCATCTTCTCCAAATCAGGTTTTCTCGAGAGAGCAGCTACTTGACCACATTTGGGGCTATGAGTATTTAGGTGATACACGTACAGTAGATGTACATATCAAACGAATCAGAGAAAAAATCAACGACCACGAATGTTGGGCAATTACCTCTGTGTGGGGAATTGGTTACAAATTTGAAACACTAAACTAACATTATCTATTTAATGTTATATACGCAGGAGTCATATACATATGAAAAGAACAATTTACTACAACTTCATAATTGGATATTTCATTGTCTGTGTCTTCGCAATTTTATTTGTTTACTATTGGGTTACTCCGGAAATCAGAGAACAGCAAACAGATGAATTCGCAGCGGACCTGCATAAGCAGGCCTACTCTCTTGCCAATGCATATGGTCCCTCTTACTATGACATATCCGAAAGCGAATATGACTACACCAGAGACCTTCGAGTTTTAACTTATTCCACAGACACATCAATATTTCTCACCAATATAGATGGTAAGATTTTATATGCCTCAAACTATAACTATGTAGGCAGACAAATTGAGAACTTTTCATCTTATTTTGATACAAACTCTTATGTAATCGGTGACTGCAATGGTATATTAAAGCACGACCACATGAGTGTTATTATTCCTATTGTAAACACATATAAAACATATGGTTATGTCATTGTAAATAAGGATTTTTCGAGCATTGAAGAGACTGTTGTTACCTTGACAAGAAATGTATATTTGGCAGCATTTATTGTAATCGTTATCTCTTTGATACTTATGCTTATTCTTCATTTCACAGTCAGACGACCTCTTAAGAATATTACCAGAGCAGCTAAGGAATATGCCAAAGGTAATCTTGATTATGATGGTCTTAAGATTAAATCTAAAAATGAAATAGGCGAGTTGGCACAATATCTTAATGTTATGTCTGAAGAATTTAAGAATCTGGATGAACGTCAAAAGAGATTTATCGCCAACGTATCCCATGATTTCAGGTCGCCTCTTACATCTATAAAAGGATACTTAGAGGCTATGCTTGATGGTACTATCCCTCCTGAAATGTCAGAAAAATATATTCGCATAGTTTTATCAGAGACAGAACGTCTTACTAAGCTTACAAGCTCACTTCTCACTTTAAATACTTGGGATGTCAATGGTGCAACATTAGATATTCAAGAATTTGACTGCGTCCGTATGGTACGTCACACATTACTTACATTTGAAGGACAATGTAACAAGAAAAAAGTCTCCTTTGATGTAACATTAGGCGCCAAATCCTATATGGTTATGGCCGACCAGACTAAAATTCAGCAGGTGGTCTATAACTTAATAGACAATGCAATTAAATTCAGCAATCAGAACTCAAAAATATATGTTAGCATCCAAGATGTTAATGATAAAGTATTTATCTCTATAAAAGACACAGGAATGGGTATTCCAAAGGATAGTGTCAATAAGATTTGGGATCGTTTCTACAAATCTGACTCATCAAGAGGTAAAGATAAGGCTGGCACAGGACTGGGACTTTCCATCGTAAAAGAAGTTATTAGCAGCCACAACGAAAACATAAATGTGGTAAGCACAGAAGGCGTTGGTACCGAATTCACCTTCTCACTGACCAAATCCAAGAAGAGCATCCTAAGCTAAATCGCAGGTTATGGGGAAATTGCAGCATCATAAACATTTGTGATTTAAGTATTTGATAAAGAAAAGGTGCGTAAATATTAATTTTTATTCTTCGTTCCGAATATTAGACTTTCTAAGTGTTTTGAGTGACACTTTTATAACGTACGCAACCGGGCTTTATACGGCATCCATGCCGTCATCGCCCTCGCCCCGACCTCGTGTCGGGGCGTTGCTGTTTATAGACAAAACACTAAGAAACTCTACATATTCTCCACATGAATAAAAATTAAT
>JAFSIA010000015.1 GCA_017440045.1 Lachnospiraceae bacterium | reverse complement strand
AGGTTAAGACAGCTGCAACTAGGCAGCGTAAGCTAAATTATCTTCAGCGTTTATATTTAAGTTTGCCATTTAACGCATTGCATACGGATAGCTTCACCATCTTCAAAGCCCCTGTCGAAACCAGTACATCCCCGAGATGATTAATAAAGGTTCTTTACCTTAAAGTCCTTCTCTGCTTCTCGTCTCTGATCCTTCTTTGCAATGTCCTGACGCTTATCGTAAAGCTTCTTACCTCTTGCAAGTCCTATCTTAACTTTCACAAGACTTCCTTTAAAGTAAACCTCCAATGGCACAAGGGTGTAACCCTTTGTTGCCAACTGACCTGTCAGCTTATTTATCTCACTTTTGTGAAGCATAAGCTTCTTAGGTCTTAATGGGTCTTTGTTAAATATATTACCCTTTTCATATGGAGAAATATGCATATTATATGCATATACCTCTCCCTTTTCAATGCGGATAAATGCCTCTTTTATGCTACATTTACCCATTCTCATTGACTTGACCTCAGTACCATGAAGACAGATACCGGCCTCATAGGTTTCTTCTATGAAATAGTCAAAATATGCTTTTTTATTGTTTGCAATTAACTTTGCCGGTTCTTTTCCCATATTGTTACCTCTTTACTTTTGGTCACACATAATGATACCACATTCTGTGGCAAAATCAATCAAATTTTCTCTACAAAACAAGGGAAAAATCGATTGTTCTATTAATCTTATCGGTATCTTCTACACATATCCTTACAGTCTGACCAAGCTTATATCTATGATTTGTCTTTTCTCCTATCATTTCATAGCGTTCTTCGTCATAATGATAATAGTCATCCCTCATGGAAGTAACATGAACCATACCCTCTACAGTATTTGGCAGCTCCACATACATTCCATAGGCTGTTATTCCGGATATAACTCCTTCAAACTCCTCACCAATGTGACGTGACATATACTGAACCTTTTTCATCTTCTCAGTATCTCTCTCCGCCTCATCTGCTCTTCTTTCCAGTCTGCTTGATTCATCTGCCACCTCAGGCAATATAGATTCATAATGTCTTATGCGCTTTTCATTTAACTTACCACGAAGATTCTCCTTTATTATTCTGTGAATCTGCAAGTCTGGATATCTTCTTATTGGCGAAGTGAAATGGCAGTAATACTGAGTAGCCAGTCCAAAATGACCTGTACTTACAGTTGTATATTTTGCCTGCTTCATTGAGCGAAGTGTCAGTCTGCTGATAAGGGCTTCCTCAGGTGTTCCTTCTATCCTGCCAAGAAGTTTTTGTATCTCCTTTGGATGAACCTCATTTAAGGATGCCTTTATACCATATCCAAAATTGCTTATAAAAGTTCCCAATTTAAGCATTTTCTCTGGGTCTGGATTATCATGAGTTCTATATACAAATGGCAGCTCCTGCCAGAAGAAATCCTCTGCAACTGTCTCGTTGGCAATCAACATAAAATCCTCAATAATCTTAGTCGCAACGTTTCTGTCATAAGGCTTAATCTCTACAGGAAATCCCTTCTCATCAAGATAAATCTTACTCTCCGGGAAATCAAAGTCGATAGAGCCTCTCTGCATTCTCTTATCTCTAAGAATTGCTGCCAGTTCCTCCATAAGCTTAAACATAGGTACAAAATCCTTATGCTCTAAGATAGCTTCCTCATCTTTGTCTGCCAGAATCTTTTTAACAGCTGTGTAGCTCATTCTTCTGTCAATATTTACAATAGTTTCAGCTATTTTATGGCCTATTACCTTACCTTTTTCATCAATCTCCATAATACAGCTTAAGGCAAGTCTGTCTACTCCGGCATTGAGAGAGCACAAGCCATTTGAAAGCTTATGTGGCAACATTGGTATAACTCTGTCAACCAGATATACGCTAGTTCCTCTCTTCAAAGCTTCCACATCCAGTGGTGAGCCTTCTGTAACATAATTTGACACATCAGCTATATGGACACCCAGCTTATATATGCCGTTTTCTTTTGTCAAAGATACAGCATCATCTAAATCCTTGGCATCCTCCCCATCGATGGTTACCATCTGCCAGTCTCTTAAATCCATACGTCCGGTCTTTTCACTCTCTGGCACTTCATCTGGCATATTTTCAACCTGCTTAAGGACACCCTTTGGATACTCCATAGGTATACCAAAGGACTCTACAACACTTAATATGTCTGTGCCCGGGTCATTTATATGTCCAATTATTTTAGTGACGATTCCCTCCGGTTTCTTTCCTTTTCCACCAAAATCAGTGATTTTTACCACTACCTTATGGCCTGTGACAGCGCCCTTTGAACGTTCATTTGGAACATATATATCCTTTGTAAACTTAGAATTATCTGATATAACAAATCCAAAGCTCTTGCTCTTTTTGTATATGCCTACAATCTCAGACATGCCTCGCTCTAAGACCTTAATGATTTCGCCTTCCCTGCGCTGACCATCTTTAGCACTTTTGATAATTTTCACCTGAACCTTATCTGTATGCAATGCTCCGTGAACATTATTCTCAGCAATATAGATGTCGTCAGCCTCCTCCAGTCTCACAAAGCCGAAACCTCTCTGATTACTTTCAAAAACACCTTCGATATAATCAGGACTCTTTATCTCTACATCCTTAGCATTATTGTCCGGAAGCATAATCTTGCCGCGCTTTGTGATCATAAGCTTCCCTTCGCTCTCAAGGACATTTACCACATAATGAAGCTCCTCTCTTCTATCCTTTGGCACATTAAGAAGGATTGCCAGCTCTTTTATTTTCATTGGAACATAGAGCTCATCACTGATAATGTCCATCACTATTTTCTTTTTTTCATCAATATCCATAAACTCCATGTCAGTCCTCCTATTCTAGAACTTTCCTCGTATCATAAAAAACGCTCTCTACCAATAGTAGAGAGCGTTCTAAATCAATCTTTATTATCTTAAGATATTTAAAACAAGCGCAAGAACAACGAAAAGCACTACTAAGATTCTTGTAATCTTCTCAAGTGTACCTTCCATTGAACGACCCTTATTCTTACCCCAATAAGTATCTGACGAGCCGCTTACAACGCCTAAGCCTGCTGACTTACCTTCCTGAAGTAATACTACTATTGTTAATATAATACATACTATAATAAAAATAACTGTTAATGCTGTACTCACTGTTATTACACCTCCTATACTCAAGCTTTCTAATTCTATCACAGCCAAAGTATAAAAGCAAGTAATTTTTTAGACCTTATTCTTTCATCAAAAACTGTGATTTAATGTTGTCGTTAACAACCTTATTTATCTTGTCCATACTAAAGGTTACCTTTCCTCTAGTAATAATACCGTGTGATGATGCCATCTCTGCTGTGTACTGCGATATAGGATATACACCTACAATTTTTGCCATTTCATCATCTGCATCTCCTGAATGTGTGTAATGTGTTATTATAGGCATCATTCCTGATTTATCCACATCCACATACGCATTATCACCTTCAAATACAATATTTACTCTCGCCATTCCACCAATCATAGCATCACTATAATTAAATGACGAACAGAAATTACCAAGGCTATAATAACAAAGAGATTTATTTCCATTATCAGAAGTAATTTCTTCAACGCCACTAATATAATGAGAACGGGCACCTATAATAAGGTCTGCTCCTGCCTCTGTCATAGTTTTAGCCCATGACTTCTGGGTCGATGATGCCGAATGGTTATATTCCTCGCCCCAATATGGGAATACTACAACAAAATCCGCCTGTTCGTTGGCAAGCTTTATATCACTTATAACTGACTGTGACAAATTTGTAGATGATATAAAACCAGTCTCTGTATTCATCACTCCAAGGTTATTTATCATATATTGCTTATCGCTATCATCAATTGGATTATTCATATCCGTTGTATAATTTAAGATAGCAATTTTCTTGCCTTTAACCTCTATAATAGGTATCTTTGCAGCTTCTTCCTTTGTGGCATTTATACCTACAGCAAGTACATCCGACTTCTCTTTCCAAAGGGATATGCACTTTGTTATACCTGCAGTTCCCTTATCATTGGTATGATTAGATGCCATAAGTGCCACATCAAATCCTGCTCTATCTATAGCCGTTATCATTTCTTCAGGAGTGTTAAAGGTCGGATAGCCCGCAACACCTTTATCATTTCCAGCTATAATCATTGTCTGGAATATAGCTGCGATATCCGCTGATTCAACATAGCTTTTTATATTTTCAAACAAAAAATCATAGTTGTACGAACCATCTGACTGTTTTCCACTGTCTATAACACTGTCATGGGCGAAATTATCACCTACTGCCACAAGGGATATTGTCACCTTGCCATCCTCCGGCTGCTGGTTATTTTCATCATTTCCGCTGGTGTTTTCCTCATTGCCAGTAGTTTGATTTTCTACCACCGTCTGATTTTCCGAGGAACCTGTAGTAGGCTGATTTTCTCCTGCATTTTCACTATTATTTTCACTCTCTGCCTCATTAACACTCACTACGTCCTTACCTGATATAACGGTATACGCATAATACCCTACCAGACACAAAGTAGCCATTATAATAACTAAAAGTGTTGATCTTAGTTTTTTCATGTGGTCTCCTTTTTATTCAAAACCATAGAAAGTTTCCGCTTAAGTGACTATTTCTACTTTAATTTACTTGCAAAGTAATGACTTTCCTGTCATCTCAGCCGGCTGCTCTAATCCCATCAGGTCGATAAGTGTTGGGATAATATCTGCAAGGCATCCGTCCTCCTTAAGCTTGTAAGCCGGATTAGCATTTACAAGGATAAATGGAACCTGATTTGTAGTATGAGCTGTAAAGCTTTCACCTGTCTCGTAATCAACAAGCTGCTCAGCATTACCATGGTCAGCACAGATAAACATTGTTCCGTCTACTGACTTAAGTGCCTCTACAGCCTTACCTACGCACTCATCAACTGCCTCTACAGCCTTAACAGCTGCCTCTTCTATACCTGTATGACCAACCATATCTGGGTTAGCAAAGTTAATAATAATAACATCATATTTGTCAGCTGTGATAGCCTCGCAAAGCTTATCACACACTTCGTAAGCACTCATCTCTGGCTTCAAATCGTATGTTGCCACCTTTGGTGACTTAACAAGAATTCTGTCTTCACCTTCGTTTGGCTCCTCTACACCACCGTTAAAGAAGAATGTAACGTGAGCATACTTTTCTGGCTCAGCAATTCTAGCCTGCTTTAATCCCTTTGCTGCAAGGTACTCACCGAATGTATTGTTAAGCATAACCTTATGGAAGGCTACATCCTTGTTAGGAATTGTTCCATCATACTCTGTAAAGCAGATAAATATAACATCCTTTCTAGCTGCTCTCTCAAAACCATCAAACTCATCCATACAGAATGCTCTTGTAATCTCTCTTGCTCTGTCAGGACGGAAGTTAAAGAATACTACTGAATCCTTGTCAGATACTGTAGCTACAGGTGCGTCACCATCCATAATAACTGTTGGCACTACAAACTCATCTGTAACATCCTTAGCATATGAATCAGCAATAGCTGTAACAGGGCACTGTGCAGTCTCGCCAACACCTTCTGTAATAGCCTTGTATGCCTTCTCAACTCTATCCCATCTGTTATCTCTGTCCATTGCATAGTAACGACCAGAAACAGATGCAACCTTACCTACTCCGATCTCATCCATCTTAGCTACAAGCTGCTCCATAAAGCCCTTGCCTGATGTAGGTGCTGTATCTCTACCATCTAAGAATGCGTGAACATAAACCTTTGAAAGTCCCTCTTTTTTAGCCATCTCAAGAAGACCAAAAAGATGTGTAATGTGGCTGTGTACACCACCATCTGATAAAAGACCAAATGTGTGAAGTGCAGAATTATTCTTCTTACAATTCTCCATAGCCTTTAATAAAGCTTCATTCTTAAAGAAATCTCCATCATTAATTTCCTTTGTAATACGTGTAAGCTCCTGATATACAATACGGCCAGCACCCATATTAAGGTGTCCAACCTCTGAATTTCCCATCTGACCATCTGGAAGACCAACTTCCATTCCACTTGCATTACCCTTAACAAATGGACATTCAGCCATAAGCTTATCCATAACAGGTGTCTTTGCCATTGCAACAGCATTTCCCTGGCTCTTCTCATTTAAACCATAACCATCAAGAATCATTAAAACAACTGGTTTCTTACTCATTTTTATATCTCCTTTATTGTATATAATGTTTACCCATAATGCGTAAACAGTTTAGCATAAGCTAGTTAGAAATTCAAGAATTTCTACGACGCATTCTCTCTTCTCGTCTGCGTTTTCTTATCTTGTACCTGACATACTGCAAATATGCATAATATATGCCAAATATAACTATCACTGCCAGAATTATAAACCAGCCAATCCAAATACCATCAGACTCTTCTTCGTCTGCGTCATTTGAAACTACCGGTTCCACACTTTCTGTTGATAACTTCTCTGTCCCAGTTACATCACCATTATCCTCTGAAGGCTTAACAGTTGTGGCTGGCTCGGTTTCGACTTCCTTCGACTCTTCGTACTTTTTATCCAAATCTGCATACATCTCTGCAGTCACATTATTTCTAACGTATTCATAAAGATTTGTTGTATCTGCATAAGCAGCAAGGGAATGAGTTGATTTCATAATAACACACATAAGGACTCTGCCATTTACATTTGCAAAGGATACCAAGGTTCCCCCTGCCTGATTTGTAAAGCCTGTCTTTCCGCCTATACAATCCTCATAGTACTCTTCCTGATACTCATTAATAAGCTTGTTATTATTTCTCCAATATCTGATTTCTTCCTGCTTATTTGTAGGCTGACACTCATAATAGCCTGTAGAACAAAGTGTTCTAAACATCTCTAAATTGTCGTAGGCGTACTTTGAAATAAGTGCCATATCATATGCCGTAGTGTAATGATTTTCGTCATGAAGACCATGGGCATTTGTAAAATTAGTTGTTTCACATCCAAGCCCCTTTGCCTTCTCTGTCATCATAGCTGCAAAGCTCTCCATGGAGCCTCCAACATGCTCAGCTAAACCATTTGCCAAATCGTTTCCGGATATAAGCATAAGACCATATAAACACTGCTCTACTGACAGTTGCTCGTCCACATCTACATAAGCCGCACTACTTCCTACCTCTATGCTGTGTACAGCATCATAAGAGAATGTAACCACCTCGTTCATAGCTGCCTGCTCCAAGGTCAAAATAGCTGTCATTATCTTTGTAATGCTGGCAGGATAAAGCTTTTGATGAATATTTTTCTCAATGAGCGTATATCCTGTCTTCATATCTACAACTATAGCTGACTCAGCAAGCAATGCCGGTATATCACTGTCAGCACCTGCTATATTGTACATACCCGTATCATTATCCTTCGGGGTTACTGATTTTTCTACTCCGTAAACAGTCTGGGCCATAACCATAACCATAAGAATTACAGCTATACCTCTACTCATTAGTGACTTCATAGTTTTCTCCTTGTTTATAGATTCTGAGAACATGGCTCAATAACACCCAATATTTTAAGTACCTTTCCGCGTCTGTTCTTAAGTGCAAACAGCTTAAAAATACAACTTACAGGTGTTCCATTGACATCCTTTATAGCTGCCTGGAACTTGACAAATTCCTTCTCTTTAACAAGAACATCAACTATCTGAGAATATCTCTCCTTATCGCCATCAGCAATATATCTTGTAATATCCTGACGGAGATTATCCTTATCCGGCTCATAGCCAAAGATTTCTTTCCACTTTTCGTTGCAGTACATTGTATCTTTCTCTTCGCTGTAGTCGATAACTATGCTGTCTGAGTACTTTGAGACAATGTAATACCTCTTCTTATTAAGCTGATTGCCCTTGCTTTCGTTTACAACCATCCTAATAAGGTAAATCATTAAAACAACTGTAAGTACTGCGATTTCAAAGAAGAATACAACTCCTTCATTTGTGATATCCTCATTACTTACATCTATTGATGACGCCGGTACTATGGAAATCATATACCACTTGTTAAAATCTGTTTTTGCGTAACACAAATATCTCTTTGCATCACCAGAATTGTATGCAATATATCCTGATTTTCTCGACTGCATACTGTTTACAAGCTTTGATGTAGACTTATCATTGCCTAAAATCATCTCGATATTGTCTACCTCATCCAGACCATATCCTCTTGATAAAAGTGTTCCATCCTGCTTTACAATAAACACATTTCCATACTGGCTTATCTCTGAGATATCCATATATGTTGTAAACTGTTCAAGAGTTGATGCAGCTACGAATACACCTACAACCTTTTCATTTTTAACAATTGGGAGATAATAATTTATTCCCTTAATACTGCCGTATTCATCAACCATTTCCTCCATTACGGACTTTCCACCAAGGGCCTTCCCATAATTTGCGTCCTGATTGTAATCCTTACTTCCCTTGTTTACTAATCCAACGCCATTTGAATCCACGATATCGTACTCTCTGTAGCCGGCCATATCAGACTGATTTGATAATGCCTTTTCAATTATTGCCGGTTCAACCTGATCCAAAGTACCAATGAAAGTAGCCAGCGCCTTATATGTTTCAAGACGCTCTTCCATCTTTATATTTAAGCACTCTACCGTTTCATCAATAATTGCCTGCAAGTGCATATTTGTTTGATTTTTCAGCTGTTCGCCTATATTGCTGGAATATTGAAAATATGCCATTACGTTTATAATCAAAATAACAAATATGATAAGTATTGTAATCGCATACTGTTTTATGTTTTTTAACATTTAGGTTTCCTCCTAACTTTATGACTCTAGTATACTCAACAATTCCTTTTTTGACAAGCTACCCAGTGAAATTGTTTCGCCACCTAATATATCATCAGCAAGCTTCGCCTTTGTCCTTTGCAATCCTCTGATACTCTCTTCCACTGTATCCTTTGATATAAGTCTAAATACAGATACTACCTTGTCCTGACCAATTCTGTGGGCTCTGTCTGCTGCCTGGTTTTCTGCTGCCACATTCCACCATGGGTCGTAGTGAATAACCATATCTGCACCAGTAAGGTTAAGTCCAACACCTCCTGCTTTAAGAGATATGAGAAATACATTCGTCTCATCCTTGTTGAACCTGTCCACCATATCCAAACGCTTATCCTTAGGTGTGGAGCCTGTCAATGTGTAGTATGAAATATTTTCCTCATCAAATCGCTTAGCTATAATGTCTAGCATTGATGTAAACTGTGAGAACAACAATATTTTATGTCCTGCTTCCATACCAGTTTTGACCATATCAACGCACATTTCAAGCTTAGATGACTCACCATCATAATCATCATAGCAAAGAGATGGGTCACAGCATAGCTGTCGCAAATTCATAAGCTCCGATAAAACTTCCATACGATTATCGTTAAAGTAATCATCATCATTGCCCTCAACAAGCTTCTTTAAACGCATAGCATTAGCTACATACAGCTTATGTTGCTTGCCCTCAAGCTTTGTATAAATATCATACTCAAGCTTTTCTGGCAGCTCTTTTAACACATCCTTCTTAAGTCTTCTAAGGACAAACGGGCTAATCATTCTAGTGAGACCCTTCAATGCGCCTACTTCCTGCTCTGCCATTATTGGTCTCTCAAACTTCTCTCTAAATTTTGGATATGTGTACAAAAATCCCGGCATAAGGAAATCAAATATACTCCAAAGCTCCGACAAACGATTTTCTATAGGTGTTCCCGTCAGCGCAAATCTAGTCTGTGCATTGATCTTCTTTACACTTTTAGCGTTGTCCGTAGCATAATTCTTTATGTTCTGAGCCTCATCTATCACCTGGAATCTAAATGCCATATCCTTATACATATCAATATCACGCTTTAATAAATCGTATGATGTAATAAGCACATCATAATCGCTGTAATGATTAAGTATATCTCTTCTCACTGATTTAGTTCCTGCCACAATCACACTGTCAAGCATAGGAGCAAATCTCTTTATTTCGTTTTCCCAGTTATATATTAATGAGGATGGTGCTATTACAAGAGATGGCACCTTCCTTGATACACTGAGCTTTTCATCAAGTAAAAGGGTGATAATTTGTAATGTCTTACCAAGACCCATATCATCTGCCAATATACCGCCAAATCCGCATGCATCCAATGCTCTCAGCCAATGAAATCCATACTTTTGATATCCTCTTAAAGTATCTACAAGCTCCTCCGGTATGATAAATTCACTATCTTCCACCTGCTTAATGGTACGAACCAAGCTCTTAAAGGCGGCATCTCTGTCATATGCCGATAAGACTCCCTCTCTTAGTCTTCCATCAATATATAAAGCTCTGTATTTTGGAATAAACACCTGATGCTCTACAATATCTGCTGCCGAGAAGTCTAAATCATATGCCATCTGTGCCAAAAGCTCCAAACCATTGTTATCAAGCTTTACAAATGTATCTCCATTTAAGCATATATACTTCTCCTTGCGCTTAAATGCATCAAGAAGCTCCTGCAATTCTTCTCTGGTGTATTCCCCTGCATCAATATCAAGCTTTAACCAACTTCCTGTGGTAGAGACGCTGGCATTAATCTTCATGGAATCCTCTATCTTATAGTTTCCTATCTGTTCTGATATATTTACCTCTCCAAAGGCCTCCAGCTCCCTTATTCCACTCTTTATCAGTCCATATATCTGCCTATATTCATCTGCATAATATATGTTCTTTTCTCTATCAGTCTTGAAATATCTGGACAGAATGTTCATAAGCTTACTCTCTCTTAAGTAATCCCTACAAACCCCGGAAAACTCACTGACATGTCCATCTATATCAATCTCTTCCCCTCTGTAAGAAAGATTTGCATCACACTCAAGGCGTCCACTTCCAACTAAATTCAAGTTAAAACTGCACTCCAACTCCCATGGATTAAACTGCTCCAAATCCACGTCATTAGTGACCACTTTACAATATCCCTTTATATTAGATACAACAAGGTTGCAAAATGATGGCATATCATTTTTACTTATAACAAGAGTAAAGCATTCCCTCATCTTGTCATACTGCGCTTTTACTGTCTCTGTCAAAAACTCCTTCATAGCTAATGAATATCCTTCATCAGCCATATACATATATGAATCCTCCACAACGTAAATATGCTTATATCCGCATATTACATTACTAAGACCTGACACACCTATCTGGTATCCATTTCTGCCCATCCCATCTATTCTCAATGTTATATCCGGGTTACTGTCTGTGATAATAAGGTTTCTCCTTTCGCCTCTGACTCTCTCCTTATCCTTAAAGATAACTGTTCCACCACTATTTAAACAAAGCTCCATAAATGCATCAATATCATCTCCAAACAGCTGTAAAACCCTTGGATTTCTTGGCACATAACGTCCCACCTGACCCTCTGATGCCCTGTCAAATTCCTTCTTCCTCATTATCGCTCTAAGCATAAAAGCGACCATAGGTCTAAACTCATCCTTAAAGGAATCCATGTGGTGCTTCACAGAAATCTTGCTGCTATAGCTGACACTTGCTCCTGAAATAAAATATTCCTCAAACATGTCCAAATTTTCAATATAGCATTTGGCCTTCTTTGATGTTATGTAAAACTCTACAGACAGCACATCCTTATTAAGAGAAATATCGTATGCCAATCCCAAGTTGTACACATCCTCTTCTCTCTGATAGCAGGCCAGTGCACGCCTCTTACTTTTACCTATAATGGCTCCTGCCTGTGGTGAAGTATAGACAAGTCTCTGATTTTTAGCATCACTTTCTCTGGTATAATATAATGCCATAGCTGCTATGTGCTTACATATACCCTTTGATGAGCCTGCCTTTCCACACTGGCACTGATAATTACTTAATTCATTTCCATCTATAGAAACCTTACATCTAAAACCGGCCACCGTACCTCTTAGGGCTGCCTCTCCCTTCCAAAAGCTGGATGGCTTTTGTACATCCAAATTCTTTTCTTTTATAATAGATTCTGCTTCTATTAATGTATTTTCACTATATATTTTTTTCTTTATATTCTCTTCACTAATCAAAGCAATTCCTCCATTTAGCTTTTATCTGCAGATAGTTCCACCACCTGCTACATACTCGCCATCATATAACACCAATGCCTGTCCCGGTGTAATAGCTCTAACCGGCTCATCAAACTCTACCTCCACTCTTCCTTCAGAGGCACTTATAACCCTACATGGTGTTCCTTTATGAGCATATCTTACCTTTCCAATAAATCTGTCATTTTCTTTCATACCTGCCACTGCCATATAATTAAAATTATCAGCAACAACGCGTGTCTTAAACAAATCCTCATTTTCTCCTATGACAACCCTGTTACCCTCCACATCTATATCTGTGACAAATACAGGATGTCCCATAGCCAGGTTGAGTCCTTTTCTCTGACCTATAGTATAATTTGTTATCCCCTTGTGGGTTCCAAGCTCTTTCCCATCTCTATCAACAAACATGCCCTCACATATAGTTTCATCACTATTTTCTTTGATAAACGATGCGTAATCACCGTCCGGTATAAAGCAAATATCCTGACTGTCAGACTTATCTGCCACATGTAGTCCTATGTCCTTTGCTATAGCTCTAATATATTCCTTCTCATATTTTCCCACCGGCATAAGCGTCTTTGAAAGCTGTTCCTGTGTCAGGTTGCAAAGTGCATATGTCTGATCCTTCTTAGCCGTCACTGAATTACATATAGCATATCTTCCATTAGGAAGCTTATCTATTCTTGCATAATGTCCTGTCGCCACATAGTCAGCCCCCAAATCCTCTGCAACATCCAGCAAACACTTCCATTTGACACGTCTGTTGCACATATTGCAGGGATTTGGAGTCTTTCCTGCAAGATATTCATTTATAAAATAATCTACCACATCAGCTTTAAACTGTTCTCTGTAATCTACCACATGATGCTCTATACCAAGAGTTTTAGCTACTTTTTCACCATCAATAACCGAAGCATTTTCCGATACATCTCCAAGTACGTTTAAGGTCACTCCAACAACATGAAAACCCTGCTCCTTTAAAAGGTGAGCTGCAACTGCCGAATCCACGCCTCCTGATATACCTAACACCACTTTCTTCCCGTTCATCTCTATCTCCTTCTCCCATATCTAATATACGGATTTATCATCTCTTTATATTCTGTAGACATTTGCCTTTGTTTAAACACAATTGTCTTCAATTCTTCTACAACTTTATCTATCTCTGCCTTGGTATTTTTTTCATTTATAGTCATTCTGACTGTTCCATACGCCAGTTCCTCGTTTAACCCCGTGGACATAAGCACATATGACGGGGTGGTTTCCTTAGCTGAACAGGCTGAACCTGTAGAAACGCATATTCCCTTCATATCAAGCTCCACTTGCACCGCTTCACCATTTACAAATTGGAAGCTAAAGCTCATATTTCCGGGTAATCGCCTTAGTCTATGTCCATTTAATCTGACATAGGGTATTTCTCTAAGCACCCTATTAATGGCATATTCTCTAAGATTTATAACATATTTTACATTGCTGCCCATATTTGCTTTGTGTTCTTTTGCAGCCATACCCATAGCCACTATGGCCGGTACATTTTCTGTTCCTGCCCTTTTATAGCTCTCCTGCCCTCCACCATGAATGAAGGACGGCAAATTAATTCCTTTTCTTATATACAAAAAGCCTATTCCCTTGGGACCACCAAATTTGTGTCCACTGGCACTTAACATATCTATATGAGCATTTTTTACATCTATAGGTATATGTCCACATGCCTGGACTGCATCAGTATGAAAAAGTATATTGTGCCTTCTGGCAATTCGTCCTATTTCCTCTATGGGCTGTATAGTTCCTATCTCATTGTTACCCATCATAACCGAAATCAGGATAGTATCTTTTCTGATGGCGGCCTTTAACTTATCTAAACGAACCATTCCATATTCATCTACATCCAAATAAGTTACCGTATACCCTTTAGTCTCCAGGTACTTACAGCTGTTTAAAACAGCCTTATGCTCTATCTTCGTTGTAATAATGTGTCTGCCTTTGTCTCCAAGCATCTCTGCTGTGGATTTTATGGCCCAATTATCGGCTTCTGTTCCTCCGGAAGTGAAATATATCTCATCCCTATCTGCACCTATAAGTGCTGCCAGATGTTCTCTACTATCCTTCATTGCCTTAGCGGACTTTTCTGACAAATTATAAATCCCTGAAGGATTACCATAATACTCCGTAAAATATGGCAACATTTCCTCATACGCTGATGTTTTTACAGAGCTTGTCGCTCCATTATCTAGATAAATCATCTGCCATACCTCTCTATATGAAGTTAAAAAAGCCTAATATTTTAACTATAACACTCCTATGTCATTAGTCAAGTTTTTCATGAATATAATTTATCAACAAATTAAGGTTTTACTGTTTATGAAAATATATCAAAATAGCATTATCAAAGGAACTTTTATCCTTATGTTTGCTGGAATAATCACTAGATTTTTAGGCTTCTACTATAGAATATTCCT
>JAFSIA010000014.1 GCA_017440045.1 Lachnospiraceae bacterium | reverse complement strand
TGGACAAGATAGGGATGGACGGTGTTCGCGAGGAGCTTCTCAAAGAAGGATATGCAGAAGAGTCTGTAACAAAATATCTTGGATTATTTGAGAAGGTTACAAATGATATCGCAGGAGTTAAATTCCTTAAGGAAACATTGGCTGATGTACTTGATCCACGTGTAGCAGATGATATGGAAACAATCATTACAAGTGTAGAAAACACAAAGTCGGCTGATTTTAAGATGAGCTTTGACCCTACATTAGTCAGAGGAATGTCGTATTATACAGGACCTATTTTTGAGATTTCAATGGACGAGTTTGGCGGTTCTGTTGGTGGCGGTGGTCGTTACGACGAGATGATTGGTAAGTTTACTGGAAATGACACACCTGCATGTGGTTTCTCAATTGGATTTGAGCGTATTGTCATGCTTCTTCTTGAGAGGGATTTCAAGGTTCCGGGAAGCGGTGCTAAGACAGCTTATCTTATTGAGAAGAATATGCCAACAGACAGGCTTCTTGAAATCTTAGATAAAGCTAAGAAGGAAAGAGAGTCTGGAAAGCAGATTAATATAGCAATTATGAAGAAGAATAAAAAGTTCCAGAAGGAACTCCTTATTGCAGAAGGCTACGAAGAATTTGAAGAGTTTTATAGAACTGAGTTTAAGAACTAGGAGGAATATATAATTATGGCAGAATCAATGCTTGGACTTAAAGGAAGTCATAGATGTACAGAGGTAAACAACACTATGATTGGTGAGGAAATCACTGTTATGGGTTGGGTGCAGAAGAGTAGAAATAAAGGTGGTATTATCTTTGTTGATTTACGTGACCGTTCAGGAATACTTCAGATCATTTTTGAAGAGGCAAATGTAGGTGCAGAGGCATTTGAGAAAGCTGAGAAATTAAGAAGTGAGTTTGTTGTCGCTATCACAGGTAAGGTTGCTAAGCGTGCTGGTGCTGTAAATGAAAACCTTGCAACAGGAGATATTGAAATTATTGCATCTGGTATCAGAGTATTGTCTGAGTCAGATACACCTCCTTTCCCAATTGAGGAAAACAGTAAGACTAAGGAGGAATTAAGACTTAAATACAGATACTTAGATTTAAGACGTCCTGATCTCCAGAAGAATATTATGATGAGAAGTAAGGTGACAACTCTTACAAGAGCTTTCCTTGCGGAGGAAGGATTTATTGAGATTGAAACTCCAACTCTTTGTAAATCTACACCAGAGGGAGCAAGAGATTACCTTGTGCCTAGCCGTGTACATCCAGGTGAGTTCTATGCACTTCCACAGTCACCACAGATTTACAAGCAGCTTTTAATGTGCTCAGGATATGACAGATATTTTCAGATAGCAAGATGCTACCGTGATGAGGATTTACGTGCTGACAGACAGCCAGAGTTCACTCAGATTGATATGGAGCTCTCGTTTGTTGACGTAGATGATGTTATTGATGTAAATGAAAGACTTTTAGCTAAGCTTTTTAAGGATACAATTGGTGTTGATGTAGAGCTTCCAATTCAGAGAATGCCATATCAGGAGGCAATGGACAGATTTGGTTCAGATAAGCCGGACCTTAGATTTGGAATGGAGCTTAAAAATGTAACAGACATAGTTAAGGACTGTGAGTTTGTAGTATTCAAGGGAGCTATTGAAAATGGCGGAAGTGTTCGTGGTATCAACGCTGAAGGTCAGGGAGCAATGCCTCGTAAGAAGATAGATGCATTAGTAGATTTCGCAAAAGGATACGGTGCAAAAGGTTTGGCTTATATAGCTATTCAGGAAGATGGAAACTACAAATCATCTTTTGCT
>JAFSIA010000013.1 GCA_017440045.1 Lachnospiraceae bacterium | reverse complement strand
AGGAGTTCCTTATTAACTTTGAAAACACTGTTATTGTCGTATCACACGACCGTTACTTCTTAAATAAAGTATGTACACATACAGCAGATATTGATTATGGTAAGATTCAGCTTTACGCTGGTAACTACGACTTCTGGTATGAGTCAAGCCAGCTCCTTGTAAAGCAGATGAAGGAAGCTAACAAGAAGAAGGAAGAAAAGATTAAGGAATTACAGGATTTCATCCAGAGATTCTCTGCTAATGCTTCCAAGTCTAAGCAGGCTACTTCAAGAAAGAGAGCTCTCGAAAAAATTGAGCTTGATGAGATTAAGCCTTCAAGCCGTAAGTATCCATATATCGACTTTAGACCAAATCGCGAGATTGGAAATGAGGTTTTAACAGTTGAGGGAATCTCTAAGACAATTGATGGCGTTAAGGTTCTTGACAATATCTCATTTATTGTAAATAGAGATGATAAGATTGCTTTCGTTGGTTCAAACGAAATTGCAAAGACTACACTCTTTAAGATTCTTGCAGGAGAGATGGAGCCTGATGAGGGAACATATAAGTGGGGCGTTACTACTACTCACGCATACTTCCCTAAGGATAACACAAAAGACTTCGACTGTGATGATGTAATCGTTGATTGGCTCACACAGTTCTCCGAAATCAAGGATGCTACTTATGTTCGTGGTTTCCTTGGCAGAATGCTTTTCGCCGGTGATGATGGTGTAAAGAAGGTTAAGGTTCTTTCCGGTGGTGAGAAGGTTCGTGTAATGCTTTCTAAGATGATGATTATGGGCGCCAACGTTCTTATACTTGACGAGCCAACAAACCACTTAGACATGGAATCAATCACAGCATTAAACAACGGACTTATTAAGTTCTCTGGTGTTGCATTGTTTGCATCACATGACCATCAGTTTGTTCAGACAACAGCTAATCGTATTATGGAAATCGTAAATGGACAGTTAATCGATAAGATTACAACTTATGACGAGTACCTCGAAAGCGATGAGATGGCTAGAAAGCGTCAGAAGGCTGCAGATATTGAGCCAGAAGACGAGATGGGCGAGTAAGCCCTCCATATACAAAAGGACAGCCCCAAGGTTTGCAAACCTTGGGGCTTAATCATTTCACTTATTATCCTAAGAAATCCTTAATCTTCTTGCTTCTTACTGGATTTCTAAGTTTTCTTAGCGCCTTAGCCTCAATCTGTCTAATACGCTCACGAGTTACATTGAACTCTTTTCCTACTTCTTCAAGAGTTCTAGGATGGCCATCCTCGAGACCAAATCTTAATACGATAACCTGCTTCTCTCTATCCTTTAAATCCTGAAGTAATAAATCAATATGTTCTCTAAGCATTACTGACTCAATGTTCTGTTCTGGTGTAACAGTATTGATATCAGCAACGAAATCGCCGAGATTTGAATCGTCCTCCTCACCAATTGGTGTCTCAAGAGACGCTGGCTCTCTGGCTATCTGCATAATTTCAAGAACCTTTTCTTCTGTCATATCGAGAGCTGCTGCAAGCTCCTGTGTAGAAGGCTCGTAACCTAACTCCAATGTAAGCTTACGCTGCATTTTTGACATTCTATTGATTGTCTCGACCATATGAACCGGAACACGGATTGTTCTTGCCTGGTCTGCCAATGCTCTTGTAACAGACTGACGAATCCACCATGTAGCATAGGTACTAAGCTTGTATCCCTTCTCATAGTCGAACTTTTCAACACCTTTAATAAGACCCAAGTTGCCTTCCTGTACTAAATCAAGGAAGCTCATTCCTCTTCCTGTGTATCTCTTTGCGATACTAACAACAAGACGAAGGTTAGCTTCGATAAGTCTGTCTTTTGCTACAGGGTCTCCCTCAGACTTTCTCTTAGCAAGTCTCATTTCTTCCTCTGCCGAAAGAAGTGGTACTGTACCGATTTCCTTGAGATACATACGTACAGGGTCCTCTGTGCCGATACCCTCTAATAAATCAATTGCCTCTAAATCAATATTCTCTTCTTCTTCAAAATCATCATCTGTAGGCTCTAACATCAGTTCTACATCATCTGAGAAATTCTCATCCATAACACTGAGCACATCAATCTTGTTATCCTCAAGAAACTGATATACAGCTTCCATCTGCTCAACTGTCATTTCAAATCCTTTGAACTGATTGTCAATGTCTGTTATCTCCAAAGTTCCCTTCTTCTGATTTCCGAGCTCCACTAATTTTTTCATGCTTTCTAAAAGCTTCGCCTCGTCCATGATTACTCCTTTTCTTTGGCAACAATTTTCCTTTTAGCACCCATTATAGTCACTGCATTTGGAATATTTGTAACGTAAACACTTTTGTGTTCTCCACCACATTCTCCATCTACAGTCCATTTCACCGGTTCATCAGAGCTTACCTTAATCTCTGAAACCTTAAATCTATAAATGTATTCAGACTTTGCCTTTGTGTTAATAACAGCCTGAACTATACCTGACAAATCCTGTATTTTTTTAGGCTTCTTTATGAGTGTCACCTCATACAAGCCATCGTCAAGTACAACATCATCGCCCATCAATCCTTTGATACCGCCAACTGATCTTGAGTTTGAAATCATTCCATATACAAACTCGTCCTCAATCACTTTTCCATCAAATTCAAATCTCATCTTATAGGCCTTAATGGATGGCAAACTCTTGATAGCTTCCAGTATATATGCCTGATGACCGATTACATTTTTGAGTCCCTGAGAAGTTGAATATGAAACCTCAGTAAATAAACCAAAGGCCACTACGTATACAAAATTTTTGTTTCCATTAAATGTTCCAACATCTACCTTGTACTTACTTCCGCCAACAGCTATTTTAGCATTGGTAACCATATTCTTTTTTAATCCAATACTTCCTGCAAAATCATTTGTAGAACCTGATGGTATGTATCCTAATAACGGTGGGTTATCTAACATCATAATACCTGATACAGCCTCATTCAATGTGCCATCTCCACCACTACATACAACCATATCAAAATCCTTCGCACGCTGAACTATCTGTCTCTTTGCATCAAGTGGACTTTGTGTCTGATAAGCATCAACATAATATCCGCTCTTGATAAAAATATCTATTACTTCGCACAGATGTCTTGCGATTCCGGCTGTTCCAGATTTCGCATGATATATAAACAATAGCTTTTTCATATCAACTACCCTTATCTGAATTAAACTACATTTTAATCTTATCTACCGCAGCAGAACTTATACTTCTTACCTGATCCGCATGGACATGGCTCATTACGAGAAATCTTCTTATCCTTTACAATTGTATGCGCACTCTTCTGCTCCTTGTAAAGTTCCTTTCTTCTATTCTCATCTGGTATAAGTGTATTCCAAGCCTCAAGTGTATAAAGCCACTCTGCCTTAGCATCTACCATGTTCTTATATAAAAGCTCCTTCTCATAATCAAGGCTAACCACAGTATCCTCTGTCATCTCCTCGATTGGATTTGGAGTCTTTAAACTGTCATTGATTCCATCAAGGAAACCTACCATAACAAGTACGTCTACCTCAAATTTCTCTGCTAATTCCTTAACTGTTCCTGTCACAACCTCATCAGTTGCAAGGATTTTCTCATAAAAAGACTTCTCTACAGTAAAATATTTTGCCCAGAACTGATCGCTTTCCTTCTGAGATTTGCCAGCTCCATATGCAAGACCTCTCCAAGTCTCAAGAAGTGTATATTCCTTTTCTGTTTCCTGTGCCATAATATTACCATCCTTTACACATTTTTATTCTTACTGCATCTTATAGCAGCATATTCCTACAAATTTTACTACAACCATCGACAAAAATCAAGATTTTTCTTACTTTCTTACATATTTTCTAAAATAATACTCCACATTAAAATATGTCTGTTCGTCACTTTCCTCAACTAACTTCCAGTTTGAGTCTTTTTCAAGATTAGGCATATGTTTATCCGCCTGATATTTGTAATCTATATATGTGATATATGCAGTATCCACGTGCTCAATAAATTGTTTATAGATGCTCTCTCCACCTATAACAAATACATCCCTGCTATCATATTGCTCCAGTTCCTTTAATGCTTCATCTACACTATGCACAACCACTGCACCCTTTGCCCTGAAGCTTTTGTCTGATGTGAGCACTACATTTTCTCTATTTGCAAGGGGCATACCTGCCGGAAAGCTAAGCAATGTATTCTTCCCCATAACACATACTTTTCCTGTTGTCATCTCTCTAAAATACTTCATATCATCAGGTATACTTATAAGCAATTTATTCCTATATCCTATTGCCCAATTTTTATCCACTGCTGCAATTAAATTCATACTTTTTTCCCTCTCTTTTCGACATTATATATCCTTGACTATTTCCATAAGATACCATATAATTATTCAAATTGCAATGAACAGGCTTCACTGCAATAAATATATCAAGAATAGGAGTTGATTTATTTTGGATCCCAGTATCCTACAGATTATTATTTTAATCATTCTACTTGGTCTTTCAGCATTCTTTTCATCTGCTGAGACCGCACTTATCACTATCAGCAAAATAAGAGTTAAAACATTAGCTGATGAGGGTAATGCAAACGCAAAAATCGTTTTAAAAATCAAGGAAAATCCTGACAAAATGTTAAGTGCCATTCTTATCGGCAACAACATTGTCAACATTTCCGCTTCTTCATTAGCCACAATATTGGTGCAAAATATATGGGGAAATTGGGCTATCAGTATAGGAACAGGTGTATTAACCATTCTTGTGCTTATCTTTGGAGAAATCACACCTAAAACTGCTGCCACCGTCCACTCTGATAAACTTTCTATGCTTTATGCAAAGCCAATATGGGGACTGATGATTATATTGACGCCGGTTATAATTGTCATCAATTTTTTAGCATCAGGCTTTATGCGCTTACTTGGTTTAAACAAAAAAAGTAAAGGAAATACCTTTACTGAAGATGAGCTTAGAACCATTATGGATGTCAGCCATGAAGAAGGCGTTATCGAGGAAGAAGAGCGTGAAATGATTAACAATGTGTTTGATTTTGGCGAAGCCGAGGCAAAGGATGTTATGATTCCACGAATTGATATGTGTATGGTGGATATCCAGTCATCATATGATGAGCTTATTAGGATTTTTAAAGAAAATAGATATACACGTCTTCCTGTTTATCAGGAATCTACTGACAATGTAGTCGGTATTATAAATATAAAAGACCTTATCTTCTACGAGAGCAAAGATAACGACAGCTTTAACATAAAAGACTATTTGAGAGATGTCTACTATACATACGAATTCAAAAAGCTTTCGGAGCTTATGGCTGAAATGCGTAAGGACTCTGTAAATATTACAATCGTATTGGATGAGTATGGCGCTGCTGTAGGCCTTATAACCATTGAAGATTTATTGGAAGAAATCGTTGGCGAAATCCGTGATGAATATGACTATGATGAAGAAGATTTCCTTAAGGAGGTTGCTCCATCTGAGTACTTAATCGACGGTCAGACAAAGCTTGATGATGTAAATGAAAACTTAAATCTTTCGCTCACATCAGAAGATTACGATTCTCTCGGCGGTTTCATTATCGGTTCCCTTGACAGACTTCCTGTGGAAGGTGACAAGGTTGATACTGAGCTTGCCACTCTGGTAGTTGATACTATGGATAAAAACCGTATTGACAAGGTGCGAATTTACATCAAACCTGAATCAGAGACTAATACTGATGAAGAATAACTAAATCATTGAAAAAATAACTTTGATTTAATTTTAAAGGTGATACCATTAATCGGTATCACCTTTTCTTTAACAAATCATTATCTAATTTCTATCCACCTTATGTATACAGGCTCCACTAAAACAATAGATATCCAGTGCGCTATTGTAGGATATTACTATTAAGCTGTATGGTCTTATCGTATTCATCCATGTCTCTCCAGCGCCAACCGGAATGGATGTATCTATTCCACATACTTCTTTTATATAAGAATTAATATATTCTACATTTCTTTCATGACTTTTTCCGTTATTAGGAAACATATTTATATCTGTCCAATCGTCTCCATAACTGTCACTGCTTTCATAGAATCCATTTTCCTCTATATAGATAAGTATATGTTCTCCGAGATTATTATATAACTCACAAAAGCTTTTAAATGCCCTTCTTAATTCGCTTAAGTCAACCACAGGCTTACCACCATAATCTACAGCAGTATACCCTGACTTTAATGCATCTTCTGTTATATTATCCATACAATTGTTATACATAGCTTCACTTACAACCTTATTATGTATCATATTCCCATTTACATGTAAAACAACAAGCAGACAGATGAAAAACACCTGCAATATTATGGCAAAATCAGTAAGCTTCATATTTTATACTACCTCCATACCAGGCTACAATGTCATCTTCTCTATTCTTAATCAGCACTCTTATATAATCATTTTTTGACATAAGATAATCTTTATCTTTTACAAAGCTATCCTTAATCTGACTTTCATAATACTGGTTTGCGTTATAAACAAGTATTTTTCCGCTCTCATCATACATATGTGTACTGTGTAATATCTGGATTTTGTATGTTCCGCCAAGAGCAATCAAAACCTCCTCAAGCCTGTTATAATCTTCTTTTCCTATAATCCCTGTATTCCTTACTCCGTCAACAAACAAAATAACCTCCTCCAATATTCTTGTTTGTTTCACCCTATCAGCTTCATTTTGCATGTAAAATACAGGTATTATAAACATCATTAAGACACTTAAAAGTATTGCGACTATTTTTGAAAAGCCATCACTCAATCAGCTCGCCCCCAATACTTTTCTAAAAGATACTCTACATTCTGCCTGATAAATTAGTTCACTTACGTTCTCATACATCAGAACAGTTAATGCTATTGATGCGGTAAACAATATAACTCCCATGCCTATTATCATCAATTTATTGACATTTTCCATATTACCTCCTACTGCTCAAATATAATTCCTGTAATCACCTCGTTTTTGTCACGGACAAGCTTTCCAACAAAATTCACATAAGGATTTATGTATAAATCATTGTTGGAATCTGTGGCCAAAGTATATTCGGTATCTAACTGCTTAACCATATCCCCTGTATCCTCGTCAAAAACATATCCGTAAAAGGTTTCACTTTTATTTGTCTTTACTAAGATGCCTATCTTTTCATTCTGGAATTTCTTTATAACATTAAGTACCTCACTGCCTGATACAGTAGCCCCATCATATATAACTCTGTCACTTTCCACAAACTCAGAATTCAATCTATTAATCTGGTTTGCCCCATTGGAGGCCGTGTCTTTCGCCTCCCTCGCTATAAAAAATCCCAATGATATTACTACGCAGGTAATAATTGTTCCTGCTGCCAATATAAGTCCTTTTAAACTGTTTTCCATTTTTCTCCTCCTATTTTTAAAAATTACAAAATCATATTTCCAACTGCCATCTGTCTCATTCCTTCCATGACAAATGGCACTACCAATTTAGCTATAACTACCGTACAAATTGGTATAAACGACAAAAATTTACCTATGGCACTTCTCTGTGAAATGTAGTGGACATTCTCCTGCTTATGCTTCTCAATGTAATATCTCCTATCACTTTCCACATCCTCGAATGCCTTATGTATATACATATCATCACATGCCATAAATCCCTCGAGTAATCTGTTAAAAGGGACAAAATCCGAACGGCTCATAATCTCCTTAAAAATTGCCATACCTTTAAATGACAATTTGTCACTAATCTCTTCTATATCCCTCTTAAAATTAATGGCAAATCTCTCCAGTTGGCTTAAAATCTGCTCCACAGTAATCTTATCAGCATGCATGAGCATCAGTATAATTCCTTGAAATCTTATGATTTCATCCTCTCTTTCCATAAGCATCAACTGCTTCTTTAGCTTAATTATAGCCACCTGTGACCAAAAAACGAAAACCGTACACAATGAAACGAAAAGTAAACACACTACACCAAACCCCATACTAAGCATAATTAGGCCACAAATTAATCCTGTCACAATGGAATTTGCGAACCGTTTCACATTAAACTGGGCTATGTTGTATGGATATGCAACAGCTCTAAGTAGCAGATTCAGCTTTGCCATTCTTTTTATGAAACAGTTCATATACTTGGCATTTATACTCCTTATGACTCTTAATCTCTCTAACCTAATAACCCAACCCTTCCTTATAGTTGACAGGCTGGACGGATACTTAAGATTCGAGATTACAAAATATATTCCTACTGACAAAGCTGTAAGTATAAGCGTTATCATTATTCCCATTGTTCCGCTATATGTTTCCGACAGCTCCGGCATATTTCCAACCGCCCACATTTCAATAGGCTTTATGCAGTATATAGGCAATATACATATCCATAAAAGACCCATAAACTCGTTTTCTATGGAATTTCGCTTCAATATATGATTGTTTATATCCTCCTTTAAATATCCTAAGTTTTTAAGAAACAGCGACCCTGTATCCAGCTTTTTATCTCCATATTTCATAACTGATTCACATAGTGAATAAAATGTCAGAAAATATTGATTTGGACTTGCTTCTTCATAGTTACACTTATCCTTTAGATAGCTATCCTTAAGACAGTCATACATTATCTGCCCATGGATAGACATAATGTAGCTACTGTTACCGATAGCATCAAACAACGCCTCCTCAAGCATTCCGTCAAACTGAAATCTGAACTTAACCGCTTCAATAAACCTAAGTAACTCTTTTAGCAGTTTTAACTCTAATTTATTCATATTCTTGTGTATGTACCAGTCTGCAACCACATAGGCTGTGGCTATTCCTATAACCACATAATATGCTGATATATCCGCAAACAAAAACAGGATAGCTACTGCCACCAGTACTATTGCATATATATTTATTAATTGCGCTCCGACCTTTTTAGATAGCCTGCTTTTTTCTTCGGGATAAAATACGGATATACGTCCCTCTAAGTGTCTAACCAAATCAGCTGTCAGCGGAAAAGAACTGCTAAGCCTGTACACCAAATTTCTCATTAAAGCCTTCTCTCTCCTCTCCCACAAGATGTTTAGCAATATCGTACGACATCATATCGGAAAATTTGTCTTTAAGAATATATTTTTCTCCATCAAACTGAACTATATTTCTGATAACATATCCGGTAGAATCATTAGTTTGAACAATTTCAGATATACGCTCTATATAGCGGTGTCCGCTTCCATCTTTCTCCATATGTATGTCAAATCGTATAGCCTCAACAACCTGTTCCAATGCAATCCTTTCGTTATTAAAGTTGCCATTTATAATCAGCGCGTTTCTCATATACTTTATAAGACTCTCTGTAGTCTTTGCATGATGTGTAAACAATGTAAATAAAGAACCGACCTGGGACATCTGTATAAGCCACGCCGCCACTTCATTTGAAGCAACCTCACCTAAAATATTTACCACTCCGTCAGTCTTTTTCTGAATATCCAAACCTTCCTGACCTGACACATACTCTGTTTCTCTAAAAGTCAGAATATTCCTCATAGGGTATATATCTCTCAAATGCAATTCAAACGCCTGCTCCTGAATACGCAATGTATATGACCCCGGTATGAAACCAATCATGCTCATTAGAAGTGTTGTTTTACCCGAGCCCTGAGCTCCTGTTATGGCACTTACCTGACATCCTCTCACTATGTATCGTAATATTTCTTCTACAAGCTCTGCACCCTTGTCCGTAATAAGCTGAGGGATTTGCTTGTTTTCTATGGTGTCAAATTTCCTTACAAAGAATGCAAAATTTTCCGCAAAAGGCGGCCTTACTACCACAACTCGAGAATTATCCTTCATCTCATTGACAATATATCCTTTTGACTTTGAAAGCTGACCAGGAGACCCATATCTGTATATATTCATACACACTCTCTCAAGCTCTCCAACTGTCTCAAACTTCAAAAAACTCAAGTGAATATTTACACCTCTATGCATTACCCATACGCTTGATGGTCCATTGCTGTCTCCTGATACTCCTGACGACACTCCCTCAATCTTCATATCACGTATCTCATCGATAACACCTAGGCCCTTATATTCTCCATACACTCTTTGAACTATAATCTCCAGCTTATCTGCTGCAGACAAATATGTATCCATGGAATCATATACCTTATCCACATACTCTCCCGTCACACATGTAACATCCAAAATATTTCCTTCCACGTTTTCCATAAAGTCATCTAAAAATTTCTCCAACGCCAATTGTCCATTCTCTAAAAACATTAGATATAAAATAATGTCGAACTTGTCTCTATAAGTTAATTTTTCTGCATTTCCAAAATAAATATAGCTATCGTAGTCCGTCACATTCTTTAAAATCTTTGACAACAATATTTCTTTTATAGTGTGCTTTATGTATTTCTTTGCGTACTTATCTCCTACACCGCAATTTTTTAGTGCTTCTCTTAGTTCAAGCTTCCTCGTTTTTAGCCTATCAAGCTCATTTTCACTAAGGCCTGCTTCATACAGATTTGTTCGCAATATACCATTAACCTCTTCACTGACGCGTCCTACCAAATCTTCAATTGACAAAAAATCCTTAGCTGACGATGCTATTTTCATCATATCCCGCCTTTCTAAGAATCATACCCGTTGCCCTAAAGACATCATTGATAAACTGGAAGTTTTCATCACTTCTTTTTGCCAATATGTACTTATTCAAATAGGAAACCACCTTGCCACTTTGAATCGCGTCATGAAAACCGATATTATATGGAATGACTCCGATACATTCCTTGGAAATATTATATTTTTTTCTGATAGTCGATACGCTTTCATCAGAATTGTTATCATATCTTCCCACGAGAAATACTGCCTTTTTCATAATATCTTTATCGCTGATTATCTCGCTAATATCCATACCCTGGCATATATTAATAACTATTACATCAGCATTTTTCAAGACTGCTTTTGAAATAACGGCATCACCACTTATACAATCAATAAAATTGAACTTACCTGCCTCATTCAATATATGCATTATTTTTTTAGTGCCCGTTATAAGCTCTTTGTTATTAATACCGGCCTTTACCCTTCGCGATACCGGAATATAACTCATATACGTATCCCTAACCGGCATCGTATTATCTAATATGTCTGATACTTCAATATGCTCCAGCTGCTCTTTCAGCAATATCTGATCCAAGCCTCTTTTATTGTAATATGCGTATTCCTCCATAAGCAGATTGGTAGTTTTACGACTTTCAAAAACATCATCTATCGCTTTGCTGCAGTAGTCCAACTGCATAATAATCCCCTTCACAGAATAAACAAGCGATGACATAATACTAACTGCAAGCATGTTACCCGAAGTCGAACCCCTTCCGGCATACATACTCCAAAAGGCAATGTTCATGATTCCTCCATTCCCTGCATTAATATCATAAAATTAGGAAAACTTGAGTGATTTTCAACTCAAACTGAAAAAATAAAATAAAGATGTATTTATCATACTTCAAATTTTTTGATTTGTAAATAGGCTAAAAATATTATAATACATATGTCTATTTAGATTGATTTTTATAAACATATGTATTAAAATTACTCACAGTAAACGGCAAAATTTGCGGAAAGGATGTGTCCTATGAGACATTTATTGAATCCACTGGATTTTTCTGTTGAAGAGACTGAACGCCTGTTAGATTTAGCCTCAGATATTGAAAAAAATCCTGGTAAGTACAGTGAAGTATGTAAGGGTAAGAAAATTGCTACTCTTTTCTACGAGCCAAGTACTCGTACTCGTCTTAGTTTCGAAGCTGCCATGCTTAACTTAGGTGGCTCTGTTTTAGGTTTCTCTTCTGCTGCATCTAGCTCAGCTTCAAAGGGAGAAAGCGTTTCCGATACAATTCGTATGGTTTCATGTTATGCAAATATATGCGCTATGCGTCATCCAAAGGAAGGTGCTCCAACTGTTGCATCATTAAAGTCTCGTATTCCTGTAGTAAATGCAGGTGATGGTGGACATCAGCATCCAACACAGACTCTTACTGATATGATGACTATACGTTCTCTAAAGGGAAGACTCAACAACCTTACTATCGGTCTTTGCGGAGATTTAAAGTTTGGACGTACTGTTCACTCTCTTATCGAATCATTAGTTCGCTATGAAAACGTAAAGTTTATACTTATTTCGCCTCCAGAGCTTCGTGTACCTAGCTACATTCGTGAGGACGTATTAGAGGCTAACAATATTCCATATAAGGAAGTTACATGTATGGAAGATTCTCTTCCAGAGCTTGATATTCTCTATATGACAAGAGTTCAGCAGGAACGTTTCTTCAACGAAGCTGAATACCTCCGTCTCAGAGATACATATATTCTTGATAAAGCCAAGATGGATTTAGCAAACAAGGACATGCTTGTTCTTCATCCACTTCCTCGTGTAAATGAGATTTCTGTTGAAGTAGATGACGACCCACGTGCCGCATATTTTAGACAGGTTCAGTATGGTGTATACGTAAGAATGGCTATTATCCTCACACTTTTAGGTTTAGACAAGGCTGTATAGCAGAAAGGGGAATATTATGTTAAACGTTGGAAGCATAAAGGAAGGATTTGTTCTTGACCACATAAAGGCCGGCAAATCTATGGAAATATATCATTACTTGGGATTGGACAAGCTTGATTGCCAGGTTGCCATCATCAAGAATGCAAAGAGCAACAAGATGGGACGCAAGGATATTATTAAAATCGAATGTCCTATTGATGTTATAAACTTAGAAGTACTCGGTTACATCGACCACAATATTACAGTGAACATTATTCACGACTCTACTATCGTAGACAAGAAGCAGCTTACACTTCCAAAGTCTATAAAGAATGTACTTAAATGTGTAAATCCTAGATGTATCACTTCAATCGAGCAGGAGCTCGACCAGATATTTGTTCTCACAGATGAGAAGAAGCAGATATATAGATGCAGATACTGCGAAGAAAAATATAACAAAATGTAAATTGATTAGATTAAAATAGCGCAGCTTGATTAAATGCCTCCAAAATGTTAGACCTAAAGTTTGATTCTTAGCTTTAACATTTTGGGGGCTTTTTAAACAGTCGCGCTTTTTTTATACCTAGAAATATTTCATCAATTCTTCTTACACCAGCTTCTCTGTGACTAACAGTCTGAGCTACAACGCTAAACTCCGAAAGTCTTTACTTCAACTTCCATTCTTTAAGTTCCTCATATGGCTCAGCTCTTGCAAACACTATCTTCTCTACCGTCGCTCCACATGCACTAAACTTTTCCTGTACAATTGCAAATGCCTCTTTCATTGCCTCTGGCGTCAGCTTTGTTACAATTGCCGCATGAGGAACCCACTGATTTGGCAGATATCGCCCTCTATTTCCTACCTCCGCATACTGTAATAATCTCTCATTTACAATCTTACACGAATTCTGTAAGAATTCGTTCATTACAGGAGCAAGATATATAACATAAGGATTAAATATTCCAATACTTGCAAACCAGATAAAATCCTTTTTCAACTCCGTTGCAATACTCTCCATTTCTGTAAGCAACGCCTCTTCATTGTCACTAACAAGAGCAGAAACTGTCACATGAGGCGGGATTTTTGCCTTTTTCATATAATCACACCCTGTTACTAACGCAACTTCATCTATCATCTCTTGAATTTTATTTTCTGTTTCTTTATCAAATTCTAATGTTACTGCATAATCCATATGTATTGACCTCCCTTTAGTTTTACACTTCTTAATGTATCCTTATACTTTTAGTTTTCTTCAATCAACATGCCGAGTTTAAGCTTATTTTACCATATGATACCGACTAATTCCTATTATATTGTATTTAGTCGGTGCCCATTTTTACCAACTCACCCACTTTTTCCTTGTTTTCACGATTTAGTCGGTACGACTTTCTTGACTCCACCCCACTTTTCTCTTGTTTTCTCGATTTAGTCGGGACGACTCTCTTGACTTCACCCCACTGTTCTCTTGTTTTCTCGATTTAGTCGGGATGACTTTCTTGACTCCACCCCACTTTTTCTCTTGTTTTCTCGATTTAGTCGGGATAGCTTTCCCAACTCCACCCCACTTTTTCCTTGTTTTCTCGATTTAGTCGGGACGGCTTTCCCAACTCCACCCCACTTTTTCCTTGTTTTGCACTAGTCAACAAAAAGTAGACACTTTTTTTAGTTTTTTATACAGTCACTAAAGGGCATAATACTCCCTGTACTGT
>JAFSIA010000002.1 GCA_017440045.1 Lachnospiraceae bacterium | reverse complement strand
TATTAATTTTTATTCATGTGGAGAATATGTAGAGTTTCTTAGTGTTTTGTCTATAAACAGCAACGCCCCGACACGAGGTCGGGGCGAGGGCGATGACGGCATGGAGGCCGTATAAAGCCCGGTTGCGTACCTTATAGAAGTGTTATTCAAAACACTTAGAAAGTCTAATATTCGGAACGAAGAATAAAAATTAATATTTACGCACCAAGTGTGATTCCAAGCTTTTCGCATGTGCTATTGATTACTGTGAGGAGTTCCTCGTCTGTGATTACTGTTACACGGCCGCTTTCGTACTCTGCGTCTACCCAGTTCTTCACTTCTTTTACGAGTTCTGACTGCTTATCAACCTTCTTGTCATCCTTGAGCTTGAAATATGTGTTAATCCAATGTGCGATACCTGCAAGACCTGATGTGTTAGATACTGCCACAAGTACTGGTCTGCCAAGTATCTTTTCTGTATCGAAAATATTGTAAATTTCTTCGTTCTTTAAAAGTCCATCTGCATGGATTCCTGCTCTTGTTACATTAAACGCTGAACCAACGAATGGTGTTCTGGAAGGTACCTTGTATCCGATTTCCTTCTCAAAATACTCAGCCATCTCTGTGATAACTTCTGGCTTCATACCATCCATTGTTCCACGAAGCTGTGCATACTCAAATACCATTGCCTCTAAAGGTGTATTACCTGTTCTCTCACCGATACCGAAAAGTGAACAGTTTACGCCACTTGCTCCGTAAAGCCAAGCTGTTGTTGAGTTTGTAACCGCTTTGTAGAAGTCATTGTGTCCATGCCACTCTATCTGCTCGCTTGGCACTCCGCCGTGTGTCTTTAATCCGTAGATAATACCCTGAACTGAACGTGGTAAAACTGCACCTGAGAAGTTTACGCCGTAGCCCATTGTATCACATGCACGAATCTTAACTGGAATTCCATATTCATCCTGAAGCTTCATAAGCTCAAGACAGAATGGAATAACAAATCCGTGGATGTCTGAACGAGTGATATCTTCAAGGTGGCATCTTGGTGCAACGCCAGTCTCAAGACACTCTCTTACAACGCTTAAGTAATGCTCCATACACTCTCTTCTGCTCATCTTCATCTTGTAGAAGATGTGGTAATCTGAACAGCTAACGAGAATACCTGTCTCCTTAATACCAAGATCCTTAACAAGCTCAAAATCCTTCTTGCTTGCTCTAATCCAGCTTGTTACTTCTGGGAACTTGTATCCTCTCTCCATACATTTGTATACTGCATCTCTATCCTTCTTGCTGTATAAGAAGAATTCAGATGCTCTAATTATACCATTTGGGCCACCCAAATCATGGAAATAATCAAATAATCTAACTATCTGCTCCGCTGAGTATGGCGCTCTTGACTGCTGACCATCTCTAAATGTTGTATCTGTAATCCAAATATTATCAGGCATACAATGAGGAACAATTCTATCATTAAATGCTATCTTAGGAACCTCTGTATATGGAAAGAGATTTCTAAATGTATTTGGCTCATCTACATCTACTAAGTGATATATTGGCTCGTCTAATCTTAAAAGATTTGTATGTTTATCAAAATTAACTTTTCTGTTATCCATTTGTTGCTCCTCCTGTGACTAGTAAATAATCTATAATATTTTATACAAAAATACCTATATTGTCAATTCTTTTACACGTTGTTTTTATCACTCATTTACACGATGTCTACACCACACACCACAAATCACTTACCAGATTTATGTTGTCATACCAAGCCACTTCTGATATAATAATAGTACATTTGGTGTTTCGTGAATTAACGTATTGAAAAGGGGATTATTACAATATGCTGGACAAAAAGCTTGATAAATATAGTAAGATAATATATATATGTATATTATTTTTTGTTGTAGGTTTAATCGTATTTATTGCAACAAACTTTAATACAAATAGATTTTCAACTCCTAATGATAAGGATGTTATCCATTATAATGAGTGGGAGCTCTATGACGAAAATGGTAACTATATAAGTTCATATGAATCTTTGGACGTAGATATAGCAGCAGATGAAACTGTTGTACTAAAAGCTACTCTCCCAAATGACTTACCTCATGATTATTGTTTGGGATTCCATTCAAGTCATTCAGATGTGCATATATATGCTGACGGTCAGCTTATATTCAGTTTCTACAAGGGTGATAATCCCTTCGGAAACACATCAGGCTATGGTTATCATATGATTCATGACATATATGAATATGAAGATCAAATAATTGAAATTAGTTTGTCTTCACCTTATGGCATCGCCACTCTACCTCAAATCGAATTAGGTAGTTCCAGTGCATTGTTTTTCCATCAGTTAGCTCTATCATCCATACCTTTTGCTTTGTCAATAGTAACCTTATTTATAGGCTTGCTGATTGTAGCCTATGGAATATATACAATTGTGCGTGCTAATGTAAACAGGTCCTTTATTTTCCTTGGATTATTTACAATGACATTAGGCTTTTATACATCTAACGAGCAGACAATTATGCTTATTTTAACCGGAAATAATGTATATTCAGCGTATGCTTCATTTTATGCGCTTATGCTTATGCCTATACCTTTTGTCTTCTTTGTTAAGGAGCTATATACAAACAAAGACCACTTATGCTGGTATGTCATCGTATTTATAAACTTCGCTAATTTGACTATTCAGACTTTGTTACAAGTTTTAAATATTATAGATTTAAAAAATATGCTATGGATTACCCATGCCATATATGCAGTAACTATTTGCACTGCTATCGCACTAACCATATACGAAGTAATTAAACACAAGGTCACAACTTCGCTAAAATTAAATATTATATGTATATTTGTTATCGCCACATTCCTTTTTGCGGATATATTCTTCTACTACACAGTAGATTATTACGAACCATCCATTTTAGGAACAATAGGATTTCTTATATACATATTCGTAGTTGGATGTCATTCAATACACGAGAATACTTCTCTTTTGGTGAAGGGGCGACAGGCTGAGCAGTACAAAACACTTGCATATATAGATAATTTAACTAAGATTGGCAATAGAACTGCTCATGATGCGTATCTTAAGGAGGCTGATTTAGAAAAACACTCTTATATCATAGGAATGTTTGACTTAAATGATTTAAAATATCACAATGATACATTCGGTCACGAAATTGGTGATAAATATATTGTATCCAGTGCAATGATTATCAAAGAAGCATTCGGTGAGCTGTCAAATGATAACTGTTATCGAATCGGTGGCGATGAATTTTGTGTTATCCTCGAGGATAAATCTGTCAACGATTTCCTTATGGCATATGAAAAGTTAAACTATCTTATTAATGAATTTAACTTAACATCAGATGAGTTAAGTATACATATCGCAGTAGGTTATGCACAATATGACCCTAAGACAGACCACGACTTAAAAGAAACACGAAGCCGTGCTGATGCTATGATGTACAAAAACAAGTTTATGATGAAAGAACAACTTTCAGCCAAATAATATACTTGTCATAAATTTAAGCAAATAAAACACCTTGAGATAACCCAACGGTCATACAACAAATCTGACTATTGCAGCTATCAACAAGGTGTTTTTTTATTATTTCAAATTATTTCGCTCTAGCTTTCAGTTCATTGTACCTTCTATCTATTTCCTTTTGCAGACGCTCTACCACATCTTTATACTCTTCTTTTTGTAAATGCTTAGTTCTTCCCATCATTGAAAGCCAATCCTTAACAGGTATCTTCTTCCCCGTCTTTTCCGGGTCATACGAGAGTCTTGTAACTCCCTGCTCCACCTCATACAATGGAAAATAACAGCTATTTACTGCAGCTTCTATAACTTTTCGTTCTGTGGCAGGTTTATCGTTCCAGTTTAACGGGCAGGCCGATATAGCTTTCACATATGCAGTTCCTGTTGTCTTTGCATAATATGCTGCTTTTGCTGCCTTTTTTATAAAATCTGCCGGGTTAGATTCTGCCACTGTTGCCACATAAGGAATCCCTGTGGCCGCCATAATTTTTGGCATATCCTTATGAAAAAACGTCTTTCCATATTGCTCTTTTCCAATATGAGAAGTAGAGCTCCTTGCTCCCAAAGGCGTAGAATATGAAAGCTGATATCCTGTATTCATATATCCACCATTATCATATTCGAATATAAGCAGTCTGTGTCCTCGTAATGCTGTTCCAATAGCAGAACCCATACCGATATCCAGTCCACCATCACCACTGACCATAATAAAAATAATATCTCCCGGTGGTATCTCTCCCTTTTGCTGCTTTCGATAACATATTTCTGCTACACCACTAAGTGTCGCTGCACCATTCTGAAACAGATTATGAACATAAGGAACCTTAAAGCTTGTTTTAGGATAAGCTGTCGTAACAATCATTCCACAACCTGTCTGAAATAAAAATACAACTGGGTCTTCTATTCCTCTTAATAAAAGATTCAAATTAACCGGTATACCACATCCCGGACAGGCACCATGGCCTGGTGCAATTCGACCTGGCATAGCAGTGACACCATTTAGGCTTCCTCCTATTACCTTTACGGCTTCCCCATTCTCCGTTGTATCACCATAATCTATAACCTTTTCTACCTTTGTCTCATTAATACTCGTTTTCTCCCTTGTAACAGGCTCAAATAGAGGACTATCCTCTTCCTCCGATTCCATTCCCGGTGTCACTCCATAATAAGAAAAATCGGGTGTAGATGAATCTTTAACCATATCAAGCATAGCCTTGGCATCTTCCTTAAAGAAATCCTTGCCTCCTAATCCATAAACGACACTCTTTATATTTGCCTTACACCCATACCTTTGCATGGTAGCTCTCACTTCCAAAGATAAGTTTCCTCCGGCTGCACCGTAGCTATCCTGCCTATCGGCCACCATAATGTTGTCTGCTTTACCGATTAAGTTATGAAGCTCTCTTGAAGGAAATGGACGAAGCACATTCAATGTAGCCACACCGACCCTTTTCCCTTCACCTCTCATTTCCTCTATGGCATCAAGAGAAGTATCATAGGATGAGCCTAACAACACTAAAACACTGTCAGCATCATCACAATCAGCTCCGTTAACCATTCCATATCCTCTGCCGGAAAGCTCCTTAAATGAAGCAAAGAGCTCTGGCAATAGCTCCCCAGCCTTCTCCATAGCCAGATGTAACTGGTATCTGTTATTGATAATATCCGGTTCATTCATATAGGAACCAACTGTAATAGGATTATTTAAATCTAAAAAAGGATATTTCTCCTGTTTTTCCCCAATGTAATCTCTTACATCTTTATCGTCCTTGAAGCGATAGCACCTTCCCTTTTGATGACTGGTAAAAAAGCCATCATACGCCACAACTACCGGAAGTCTTACCTGTTCTGCCAGCTTTAATGCAATAATATTAAAGTCGTATACCTGCTGTACTGTACTTGCAAAGAGAATTGGCCATCCGGCATTTAAGATAAACATTATATCACTGTGGTCACCTTTTATCGAAAGCGGACCCGAAACAGTTCTACATACCACATTCATTACCATCGGATACCTTGTACCTGACTGAACTGGCAGCTGTTCTATTGCGTATAGAAGCCCATTAGCACTGGTCGCATTAATTACACGTCCACCGGCGACTGAAGCACCATAACATATTCCTGCCGCGCTATGCTCTCCCTCTGCCGCAACCATTACCAAATCTGTCTCTCCGTTTGCACGCATAATATCTAAATTTTCTGCAATCTGAGTTGAGGGAGTTATAGGATAATATCCCATCAAATCATATCCAATCTGCTTAACAGCTATTGCCGCCATCTCATTTCCAGAAGCATATTCCATAATCTGCTCTTTCATTACACTTCTCCCCCTTCCATTCTCTTTTCTGTCAAATACGACTCAGATGTAATATAACCATCAGGTCCTGATTCTTCATAGTAATCCGGCATACGCAGCAGCTCCTTATTAGGCATAAAATACTCTTTATGAGAGTGCTCTGCCTCTATGCCTGTTACAAGCGCATTCACCGGACATACATCCACACAGCGCAGACAGCCCTTACAATGATAATAGTCAAGTCCCTTATTTACCATCATATCCCTGCCTTTATACTGCCCTTTTTCAAACTGAAATACCATATCAGGACAGGTAGAGTGACATAAACCACAATTAATGCACTTTTCCTTTATAAAAAGCGGTATATATCCCTGTCTTGATGGAGACAAATCAGCAATTACTGTATTGCCAAACCTAGGATTTATGCCACCTATAGGAGCATTATCATATCCCCATTCTGACAATCTGTTAATGCCTGTGTTGATGTCTTTTTTAACACCCGATTGTTTTACTTTAATTTGTCTTACTTCCTCATAACCTCTTCTTAAGCCCTCTAAATTGCCCTTTAATGCATCAGGATACTTTTTCCCGAGAGTATCTTTACAAATCTGTTCCCCGACTGTAATATCCTCTACTCCCATAATCTTTAAGACAGCACCCAGCATTACCACATTAATCCTAGAATGTGTTTCCATAGCAATTCTTTGTGCTTCAAGACCATAAACTTCTGCAGCATCACATCCTATCTCATCAGCTTGTTCCTGTCCAGGCTCCAAAGCAATAATAACTGCTGTATCCTTATTGCAGCCTTTCCAAACTGACTTGTCCTTTAAAAGTGCCTGATGAAATATTACCAGTACATCCGGCTCAACTACAGGATAATGTACTCTTATGTCCTTTTCCTTTCTGCAATATCTTATAAATCCCTTTACTGGTGTACCTGTCTTCTCTGAACCATAACTAGAAAAATTACTGCTATTAACATCAAGGTATTTTACCCCTAACTCACCTAGCATCTTTCCGCACAGATTTGCACCTAATCCACCTATGCTCTCTAAGCGTATTTCATAGTAATCCTTTCCCGAAGCCAATTTATCTCTTAAACCGCTTTTACATTCTACAATCTGCTCCATTATTACTTCCCCTCTTTAACCATATAAATGATTTATTAATCACATTGACTAAAATTATCTTTTCCCACAAAGCACAATGGACATAAGAAATCTTCAGGTAAGTCCTCAAACTTTGTACCAGGCTCTATTCCCATATCCGGAGCGCCAGCTTCCTCATCATAAATCCATCCACATACATCACAAACATATTTCATTGCAATTCCCTCCTTAATTTTTAACTAGCTATATAATTTTTTAATTAGTGTTTTTACACAATTCATCTGCAAGCATATTTAACTCAGCTATACTCTCTTCATTAAGAGAAGATATAATTCTAACTGTGGCTTATGTAAATTGTATTCCTTTACTTTTTTCAAACTTCTCTCTTATTAATTTTCCCACTATAGGCGCCCAACTGCCATTTTCCATTATAGCTACCAATCTGTTCTGGAAATACCTCTCTGTTAACCAGCTTATAAATTCTCTCATAGGTGGAAAAATGTCAGCATTATACGTAGTCGTGGCTAATACCAATTTATTATATTTAAATGCTTGTGCGACCGCCTCTGACATATCACATCTTGCTAAATCCCTAAGAATTATATTATGATAACCATTTTCTCTAAGCTTTGTTTCCAGAAGCATAGCTGCTTTTTTTGTATTACCATAAACAGAAGTATATGCAATCAACACGCCTTCTTCCTCTGGCTTGTAAGTTGACCAGGAATTGTATAAATTAATATAATAGCTGATATTATCTGATAACACTGGTCCATGAAGTGGACAAATTATCTGAATGTCTAGCCCAGCCACCTTATTTAATAGCTTTTGCACATAAACACCATATTTTCCAACAATACCAATATAGTATCTCCTTGCTTCATCAACCCAGTTATCGTTTGTATCAAGTGCTCCAAACTTACCAAAACCGTCTGCTGTAAATAAAACTTTGTCCTTACTGTCATAAGTCATAATAACCTCTGGCCAATGAACCATAGGCGCATTTATGAATGAAAGCTTATGATTTCCTAAATCCAATTGAACACCATCTGATGCCACCATACGATTTCTTGTAATCTCTTTTCCAAAAAAATGAAACATCATCACAAATGATTTAGCTGATGTAACTACAGTAGCATCGGGATACCTTTCCATAAAAGTCAGGATATTTGCTGAATGGTCCGGCTCCATATGCTGCACAATTAAATAGTCTGGCTTTCGACCTTCCAACGCATTATCAAGGTTACCCAGCCACTGGTCTGTAAATTCACTATCAACAGTATCAAGAACTGCTATTTTTTTATCTATAATCACATAAGAATTGTATGCCATTCCCTGTGGCACATGGTATATTCCCTCAAATAAATCAATATTGTAATCATTTACGCCAATATACTTTATATCACTTGTAACTGTCATATCTCACCTCAACTACAATTATATTGGCAGATATTACTAGTAAATCTGCCTTCTTTAACCTAGTATCTTCTTTAACCATCCCTTTTATGCAAAAAAAAGACAGTATATCTTTTTTTGATATACTGTCTTCTAATTCTTATAATTTAATTTTTAATTAGCAAACGCCCTGAGCAAGCATAGCATCAGCAACCTTCTCGAAACCTGCAAGGTTTGCACCTACTACGTAGTTGCCCTCGAAACCATACTTCTTAGCTGCTGCATCAAGGTTATGGAAAATATTAACCATAATTGTCTGAAGCTTAGCATCAACTTCCTCGAATGACCAGCTAAGTCTCTCGCTGTTCTGAGACATCTCAAGTGCAGATGTAGCAACACCACCAGCGTTAGCAGCCTTACCAGGAGCAAAGATAACTCCGTTCTGCTGTAAGTACTCTGTAGCCTCGATTGTTGTAGGCATGTTAGCACCTTCTGCTACTGCTGTTACACCATTAGCAACAAGTGCCTTTGCATCATCAAGTAATAACTCGTTCTGTGTAGCACATGGAAGAGCGATGTCACACTTAACAGTCCATACACCCTTACCCTCATGATACTCTGAGTTTGGTCTGTAATTCTTGTACTCTGTAAGTCTAGCTCTCTTAACTTCCTTAATTTCCTTAACTGCTGCAAGGTCAATACCCTCAGCATCATAAATCCAACCTGTAGAATCAGATAATGTAACAACCTTTGCACCCATCTCTGTAGCCTTCTCAGCTGCGTAAATAGCAACATTACCAGCACCAGAAATTGCAACTGTCTTTCCAGCTATATCAATATTGTTAGCCTTTAACATTTCCTTTGTGAAGTAAAGTAAGCCGTATCCTGTAGCTTCCTTTCTAGCAAGAGAACCACCGTATGATAAGCCCTTACCTGTTAATACGCCTTCGTATACTCCTCTGATTCTCTTGTACTGACCAAATAAGTAACCAATCTCTCTTGCGCCAGTTCCGATATCACCAGCTGGAACGTCTGTATCTGC
>JAFSIA010000012.1 GCA_017440045.1 Lachnospiraceae bacterium | reverse complement strand
ATCTAGAGGGACTTGCTCCGCTTTGGCGCGAAACGCATGTCACGAAGTGACAATTTCCTTATGCGTTTCTGCGCATCCTCGCGGAGCGTTTTTTATCATATAGGAAGTTCTCCTCGAGAACTTTCCTATATGATAAAAAAGGTGTTGCAATAACTACAACACCTCTTCAAAACGCACCATCATTAGATGCTAAAATCAACTCTGGTTCCTGTCTGTTCTAGATTATCTTCTTTTACTTTATTCCAATCAGTATTTCTAATCATCTCCAAAAGCTCTTCTATAGATTCCGCCTGAACCAATGTCTTCTTAGGTCCACGTTTCATATATTTTTCTTCTCCAGAGATTTCACTTGTCTCTTTTTCTTTCCTTGCTTCTTCAGCCTTTTTCTTATCTTCCTTCTTCTGAGCCGCCTTATCTTCCTTAGCCTGCTCTATTCTTTCTCTCTGTCTTTCGCCTATCTTCTCAAGCTCTGCAAAGTAGGACACTTTTCCATCAGCATCAATAGATACACCCATACGTTTAACTATATCTGCATCATCTCCAAGCTGCTCTTTCATCTCTGTAAGCTTTCCTGTAGCATCATCTAAGATGCCAAGATACTTGTCCTTTACGGCCTCATCTGCTGCCATCTTCTCCAAAAGCTCCGGCTCTATAAGCACACTATATTCTTTTGTACCTCTAGAGAGATAATGCGCCGCCTCTTCCTCTGTCTCATAATTTGCAATCATGAAATCCATATTGCCATATGTCTTTTTAAGCTCTTCTAATAGCTTCTTAGCTGCATCACTTAACTCAATCTGAGAATTCTTCTCTGGCTTGTCAGCCTTTTGAGTCTTATCTGCTTTATCATTCTTATTTGAGTGAATATCCTTGTTGTTCTTAAAATTAGTTTTCATCTGAGCCTGATAGCTCTCATAAAGATTTGTTACTCCATTAACATTTGAAATTGCCATAAATTTTTCCTCCTTGAAAAATATTTTTGAACATAGTTCTCATAAACTATATCGACAACTTTCTTTCATTTATTAATACATAATTAATAAGAAAAAACTATACTGCATCAAAATCTTCTCTCATAATATAGCTCTTATAGAGATTTTCCACATCATCCCATCTAAGTGCTCTATCGTAGAATATAAGCTCGCATATAGTACCCTCAAAACATGGCTTATAGATATCTGTTCCCACGCTGATTCTCTTTACAAAGTAAAGAGCCTCTACATCATCACAGTGACCAACTTCTTTACCATTTATGTACATACAGCTTCTTCCACGCATACGGTCATACATAATTACGATATGATACCAAACATCCGGCCTTAATGGATCTGTAACCGAGTCAAACCAGCCTTCTACAAATTGTCGGTCTCTTATTCTGTAGCATGCCTCACCATCCTTAGCTAGTGGACAAAACTGGAAAAATCCATTTTCATATTCACAGAATAAAACTGCTGACCATGTAATAAGTCTGTCAACCTTAATCCACATAGACACAGAATAACTGTCACTATGTATAATACCCTTCGGAAGCTCGATACCATTTTCATAATGTGGTCCACCATAGAAATGTATTCCATTTATGGACTTAGCAATCCCCCTATCGTAGCTCCAGTTATTGCCAATACTTTTTCCAACGTATCGACCATCATCTGAAACAAGATTATTATTAAAACTAAACTTAATTACATCCATGGATACTGTGTAATGAGCCTTGGTGTATGCCTCGAATTCTTCCACTGTAATCGGTCTAGAATAGTAAAATCCCTGAACAATCTCACATCCATAGCCCACTAAGAATTTAACCTGCTCCGCAGTCTCCACACCTTCTACCATTATATTAAACTTAAGGTCTTTACACAGAAGAATAATGTGTTTAATAACCTTTTTTCCTCTTTCATTATTGGTAGAAATCTGCAAGAATTCTTTATCAATCTTAATAGTGTCTACCGGTATATCCTTAAGCATATTAAGCGCTGAAAATCCTGAGCCAAAATCATCAATAGACACATGGAAGCCAAAGCTCTGCAATTTACACACCACTTCTGTCAAAGCAGTATGGTCCTTTAAATACATATTTTCTGTAATCTCAATATCGATTTCAGACGGATCAACATCATATTTCTTTGTAATATCCAAAAGCTCGTCTACCACAGCTTGTCTCAAAAGATGTGGTCTGGACATATTTATTGATATCGGAATGTTCTCAAAGCCTACATCCTGCTCTCTCCATCTGGCTTTTATCTTGCATATCTCTTCAAACATATACATATCCAACTTGAAGATAAAACCATTCTCCTCAAAAATTGGAATATATTTATCTGGTGAGAGTATACCATAGGTTGGATGAACCCAGCGAGACAATGCCTCTGCTCCATATACTCTTGATGTAATCATATTTATTTTAGGTTGAAGGTAGACATGAAATTCACCATTTAAAAGGGCTGTTTCCATCTCTGCTTCGACTATTTCTCTAAAGTCCTCTCTATGCATATTCATGCTCCTTTCTCCGTTGTTATCACGTTCAGATACTAATTATTTAAACCCAATTCCCTATCCCTATTATTGAACCTTAATTATAGCATAAATATAGCATTTTAGCAATATTTAAAGTGCCATTAGGACAATTCCCAATGGCACTTTCTTACCTACAATATTTATTTCGCCGGCTTCTTTTTCTTGCCATAATGTATAAGTCCAATAGCCAATGGTCCTGCATGTGTTCCTATGCTTGGACTGATATCATTTATAATCACCTCAGTAAACTTTGTCTCTTCTCTAACCATCTGAGCAACAGCTTCGGCATCTTCTAAACATAAACTATGGACAATTCCTACCGGAATAGAATAATCTGTATTCTCATCAATCTCTTCCACCATACGCTCAACTAATACGCGAAGGGCTTTCTTTCTTCCACGAACTGTTCCATCAGATGTAAGACCACCATTTTCATTAACATAAAGAAATGGCTTTAAATTAAGGGTACTACCAACTATAGCTGTTGTCTTGCTTACACGTCCACCTCTCTGAAGATGAAATAAATCATTGACAGTAAATGTTGTATTAACATAGTTCTTCATATCCTCAAGCTTTTCAACTATGTCATCATAAGACGCACCCTGTTCTTTCATTTTTTCAGCATGAAGATACATAATTGATTCAGCCAGACATACATTCAAAGAATCCACAACTGTAATCTTAGCATCCGGATACTCTTCACGCAGTTCGTTAGCAACCATACAAACATTATTATAGCTACCACTGAGGGCAGATGAAAATGCAATATGAATAATATCCATATCTTTATCTAATATAGCTCTAAACTTATCCTCGATAACTGCAGGATTATTTGCCTGAGACTTTGGAAGCTCTCCATTTTTCATTCTCTCATAGAATTCAGATGGCTCCATATTAAGCTCATCTCCATATACTGTATCTCCAAAGGAATAATACTGCGGAATAATCGTTGTGTTGTACTTTTCTATATACTCCTTTGGCAAATCCGAATTTGAATCTGTTGTAATGCAAAAACCTCTCATTTTTTCTTCCTCTCTTTTGTTTAAATAAATTATATGATTCCCATACAATACTCAACAGCAATAGCTACTACTACAACTAACGCTGAAATTATGAATCCGTGCACCATAGGCTTTATGCCTGACTTTTTCATATCCTTAAAACTTGTATTTAATCCGATTGCTGCCAATGCTGCAACCATCAAAAATTTACTTACAGTTTTAGCTGCCGAAGATACCTCATCAGGTATAACACCGAAGCTATTTACTACAGCCATAGCCACAAAACCAAGGATAAACCAAGGAAATATCTTTACAAATTTAACATTTGTCTTCACATCTCCCTGCTCCTTACTTCCGGCTGTAGCCTTTCTTTTTAAGTTTACCTCAACCAAAGCAAAGATAATGACAGTCGGGATAATGGCTAATGTTCTTGTCAGCTTAACCATTGTAGCAAAGTCTCCTGCCCCCTCCGAATAAGCATATCCAGCGGCCACTACGCTTGACGTATCATTTACGGCTGTACCTGCCCACAAACCATATGCCATATCACTCAGTCCCAATGCCTGTCCCATTATAGGGAACAGAACAATCATTGCCATATCAAATAAAAATGTAGCTGACATAGCATATGCAATATCTGTGTCTTCTGCATCAATAACAGGGGCTATAGCAGCTATGGCAGAACCACCACATATTCCAGTTCCTGCAGATATAAGATTCGAAAGCTTCCAGTTAAGCCCTAATGCCCTACCAATAAAATATCCTCCACCAAAGCATGTAAGCAATGTAAAGCACATAACCATTAAAGACATTTTTCCAATCTCAAGGACAGTACCAATACTTAGCGAAGCACCAAGAAGTATTATGGCAAATTTCAATACTTTTTTTGATGTAAATTTCAATCCACCTGCTATAAGTGCTGACGGCCTGACAAAATGATTAATAATCATACCTAAAAATAACGCAATAACAGATGCTCCTATGAGATGTATTGGCAATAGTTCTTCTAAAACCTTAGCTATTGCAGCTATCACCAAAGCAACAGCCACACCCGGTAAATTTTTTGAAAATACTTTTATTTTATTCATTCTACATTCCTCTTTTCGCATAATGCTTTTGAGATTTTACCATTAAAAAGAAGAGTTTGCAAGCAAACCCTTCTTAGCTGTTTATTATAAGCGTGTATCAAACAATCCACAGAAGCTGTCAATTGGATCTATACCTGTAAATGCTTCCGGTCCCTGAAGTAATTTTTCCACCAGCGCATCAAGTGTGCTGGCCTTGCTATCATATGTGTTGATATAGGTTCTGGCCTGCGGTATATCTGCAAGCATTGTCGGTTGACCACATCCAACTACCACTACCGGTAATTCGAACACATACCATGGAATCTCTCCACCGCCCTTTGACATACCAAAGCTTGGTCGACCATTAGATACATCACAAAGTGTAATAACCATATCCATATCTTTCACAAAATCCGCAATTGCATTCTTGCCTGCAAAGTATAGATTAATACTTGGCTTTTCTCCTGCTGCAATCTGCTTTTTCATCTTATCAAGGGGACTCTCATAGATAAATGCATCAAAACCTTTTTCACAAAGCTTCTGTTTAAGTGCTTCCGCAGGGTTTCCACCACCGTAACCCATCATCTTCATAATTTCGCCCATAGCTCCATTATTACCCTTTACATGGACAATCATAATGCGCTTATACTTTTCCGGTGTGATAGGAAGTACTGCCTCATCTTTATATTTTACAAGTGTTATGGCATCCTTGCTGACAGCTTTTTGCATATCCATATATTCTGGTTTTCTAAGTGTCTTTTCTAACACGTCTGGCTGTGGCACCAGCTCATCCTTGGACTTTTTATGAAGTCCCATCCTAGCCTTGAGTCCAAGAATTCTTGTAAGAGCCTCTGTCATTCTCTCTTCGCTAATCACTCTATTATTGTACGCCTCTAACATTGTGCCAAAATCTTCCTCCGGATCATTGAAAAAGAGGAACATGTCACAACCTGCATTTATAGATAGCGGAAGCATCTCACTTCTCTTCATACGATTTGTCATGGCCACCATATGAGAGGCATCTGTGACAACCATACCATTAAAGCCAAGCTTATCACGAAGGAGTGTTGTCATAAGCTCATAGCTTAGTGTGGCCGGCATCATATCATCATCTTTAAGCTCTGGATTAAGTGCCTTTGCATACTTTGGCATAAGAATATGACCACCCATAATAGCGTCCAAATCGTTATCAATCAATGTCTTATACACATGACCATATGTTGCATCCCACTCATCCACATCAAAGTAGTTCACATTGTTTGACATATGCGCATCTCTAAAATCCTGTCCATTTCCCGGGAAATGCTTCGCTGCACATGCAAACCCCGTAATTGTATGTGCACCCTTTAAGTATGCCGCACTCATCTTAGCTACGCGCTCAGGGTCATTGCCAAATGCTCGCCCAATCACCTCAGTATTTTCCCAGTTATATGCAATATCGCATACCGGCGCAAATGCCATATTACATCCAATGGCTGCTGCCTCCTCATTTGACATTTTTCCTAACTCATACGCATATTCTTCCTTATCTGTTGCTGCAATCTTTACACCTGCACCGATAAGTGTTCCATCTGCACATGCGCCATCTCCACCAGCCTCTGTATTACACGCGATAAATACCGGAATCTTTGCATATTTTTGAAGCTTGCGATTCTGCTCCTGAATAGCTGCACCCGGAGCCGGATTATAGCGACATCCGCCAAGATGATATTTTTCCATAAGCTCCTTTAAATGCTCTTCCTCGTGAGATGATGTAAGCTGAAAAAACAGTTGTCCAACCTTCTCCTCATCAGTCATACTATCAATTGTATCCTTAACCCACTTGCAATCTTCATCTGATAAGTAATAAGGTCTCGCCTTCAAATCTACCATCTATATATCTCCTTCCATCTACCTTTTTCGCCTCTAAGGTCCACCCCTTGAGGCTATAATCAGTTTAAGTTATTTATAAATTCATCTACCTTCTTCTGCTGGTACTCTCCACCATAGCTTCCATCTCTTATTCTGGAAACTGCTTCACTGACAAACTCTGTCCACGAATCTCTCTCATGCCTTACTAAAATCGGATAATAATATACTCCATTTTTCTTAGCCGCTTCATAGTCACCGGGAGCATCACCTGTCATCAAAACCTTCTCTTTATCATATCCCTTCTTAATAAGCTCCTGTATACAGTATGCTTTACTTCCGGCATCCTGCGCCAAGATAATGTCCACATGTTCAAGCAGGTGATACAATTCCCATTCCTCTACCACTGCCTGTCTGTTGGCCGATGATACTATTGCCACATCTCCAAACTGATGTGCATACTCCAAGGCCTCCTTTACACCGTCAAAAGGCTTCTTATCTTCAAAGGACAGCTCATTTATTTTATTATTAACATTTTCTGACCAGGATAGTGCTTTCCTCAAACAGATATTATCATTTTCCTGAATGGCTTTCTTTAGAGCTTCATTTGATAATTCCGGACTATGCTCCACCCACTCATCAAGAACATCCACGCCATCTATCTTTATATAAGTGTTGTCTATTTCCTTTAATGCTTTTGAAAGCCCTTTAAAGCGATTGATTCCTCGTGTCATAGAATAGAGGTTTACCACATTCCATCTGTCTAAAATGGGAGCTTCCCACTCAGAAAGCCCCCATTCCTCTACCATACACGGGCCAAAGCAACGAATATGCTTGATGTCCATAGTGTCTATGGCACATCCGTCAGAATCAATACAAAATAACAGGTCCTTTCTCTTCTTAAAATCACCTAAATTTGTACTCATCTCTTACCCCGTCTTTGTTTCATAATAAATACTACTCTGTAACTTCTTCTACCTCAGTTACACCTTCTTTAGCATGTTTCTCCTTTAATGCTAATACGTTAGCATCAACCTGCTTTTTGTGCAATGGATACCAGAACCAGAGAACTAATGCCAACAATATAAATCCTACAGCAGGAATCATTGTTGAAATATCAAAGATACCCGATAATACCTCCGGTGTCTGCGCTGCACCTTCAGAAGCAGCAGCCGAATCATAGCCGATACCTGTTAAAAGCCAACCTGACAAACCAGCAGCTAATGCCTGTCCAAGCTTACGCGCAAAGGAATACAAAGCATATACAGAACCATCTTCACGAATTCCATTCTTAAGCTCTGAGTAATCAATAACATCTGTAATAAGCGCCCAAGATACCATTGAGAATACACCAAGTCCTAACCAGCAAAGCATCTGCAATCCACAGTAAACCCATACATTATCCGGACGAACTATCCAAAGTAAAATCATAACTCCTGCCGCAAACACGTTAGATACAACAGAAACCTCTGCCTTTCCAAATTTCTTTGCCAAAGGCTTTGCAAATATCGCTGCCAATATCATACCGACCATCATAAGCATTGTAGATAATGACTGTGCATCTGCGTTATTATAATAGTCCGGATAAATATAAGCTGCCATATTCTGCATTGTAAGCTGTGCAAGTAACATAACTACTGATGCAGCTATAATTGATATAAGTGCTCTGTTTGTAAATGCACTCTTTAACATCTGACCAACTGAAGGTCCCTTCTTATCTGCACTTTCCTTAACAACAACTCTCTCTGTTATGAGCTTATAGCAAAGTAAGTAACATACGATTGCCAATACCGAGAAAATACCTGCTGCAATTGTTACTCTTGAACCAATCAATGTCTCTTTGACAACTTCATTTCCATTTACAATAGTTGTAACCTTCTCATACGCTATCAATGGAAGTAAAACACCGATAACCATACCAGCAAGCATACCACCCATTGTACGGAATGTAGAAAGTGACTGACGATCACCTGGATCTGCTGAAATTGCTGATGCCATAGAGCCATATGGAATATTTATACCTGTATAGCAGAATGAGCCCCACAATAAGTATGTGATGGCAAGATAAGCAATCTTAGCGCCTGTAGGCAAGCCTGCAAAACCGCTCTGATACATCATAAATGATGCAAAAGCAACAGGAACACACATACGTAAAATCCATGGCTTAAATTTGCCATTAGCTGTAACCTTACTGCGATCGCAGATACGACCCATAGTTACATCCGTAACAGCATCTACAAAACGCGCCAACATCATAATAGTACCAACAACTGCGGCAGATACACCCATTACGTCAGTATAAAATTTTGTCAGTATCATTGTAGATAGAATGAAAGTAAAATCGTTACCAAAATCTCCGAACAGGTAACCCATCTTATCTCTCATACCAAAAGGTCTTACTTGTTTTTTTGTACTCATAGATTCTTCCTTTCTTTGATACTTTATTTCTGTTGTTTGATATGTTTATTTTACCAAGTGTACATATTTATAGTGAGTAATATTTTTAGGTATATTCGTATTATTTTATTATTTCTACCTAAAATAAAAATATTTATATTTTTTCCTATAAATCATTCTAAATTATGGTTTATTTGTATTCTATTTTTCAGCATAACATTTAGAAAATATGATAATAATTATCACATACTATCGTTCTATTTTTATTATTTACTTGAATTTTTCAAAAAATTATACGATAATATAATTAATATAGTTGTTCGTAAAATCACACTTTGGGGGAATAAAAATGTCATATAAAAATGAACTTGTATTTGTTGAAAAACTGCTTAAAAATTTTCGTGTAAATCTGCGTTATATAACTAATGAATTGTCAAATGATAACAATTTATCTAATTCTATGGGATTGCAGAGTATTCTTAATTATGAATTCAGTGGCGAAGACTTATTCCAGCTTATAGACAGTCAATGTAAGCCTAACACATTCTACAGAATAAAGAATGTACTGCTATGCCAATACATTCTTTTTAGATTACCGGACACAAATGCGCCTACCTTTGCTTACATTGGTCCATATGCTTTGGAGCCAATAGGCAGGCAGGATATTATGCCCATTGCTGAGCATTACCATGTGGCGCCAAGCAACCTCACTCAACTGGAACAATTCTATTTCAGTATTCCCATAATATCTGATGAAAATGCACTTTTATCACTTATTTATACTCTAGGTGAATATCTTTGGGGAGATTATGATAATTTTTCAGTAACTGACAATCTTGATTTGCCTAATTCTCTGCCAAGTAATATTGTTCCCTTACCGGATATCAATAATCCTGAAGAGGCATTACTTAGCGCACAGTTATTAGAAGATAGATATGCTGTAGAAAACCAGCTTATACAGGCTGTATCTAGCGGAAAGTTACACAAAGCCGAGCTGTTTTTTACCAATATGTCCAGTCATCAGTTTGAGCGCCGCGCTGATAATCCAATTCGCGATTTAAAAAATTACGCAATCATACTAAATACTCTTCTTAGAAAAGCTGTAGAAAGTGCTGCCGTGCATCCGCTTCAGATTAACAACATCTCCTCTCAGTATGCTCATAAAATTGAGCTTATAAGCTCTCAGTCAGGTTTTATGTTACTGATAAAAGAGATGGTCAGAAAATACACTTTACTTGTAAAAAATCATTCACTTAAAGGCTATTCCATGTTGATTCGTAAGGTTATTACCGCCATAAATAGTGACTTAACTGAGGATTTAACATTAAACACACAGGCCAAGGCCCTAAATGTCAATCCCAGCTATCTGTCTACATTATTTAAAAAAGAGACCGGTTCTACCCTTACGGATTATGTAAATCACAAAAGGATAGAACATGCTATATTACTTCTCAATTCCACAGACATGCAGATACAAACCATCGCATTATACTGTGGCATACCAGATGTAAATTACTTCACAAAAACCTTTAAGAAAATCGTGGGCAAAACACCAAAGGAATATCGCGAAATGATTATGACTCATTAATCTTCCTATTAGACAAAATAAAGCTCTCTATCTCACTGATGTATAATATCAGCTTGATAAAGAGCTTTTTGCTTGCTGTTATTTTATTTCGATACCTTTATCTGTCTATTTACTTTTTACAGTCAATGATTTTTTTATCTAATCCATATACAGCAACAGCACACATAGCCATAAGTCCAATAATATAAGCTATTGAAACCCCGTCACCTTCATTAGGTGCCTTACCATTTGTCTTATCTTCCTTCTTTGCATTACACTTATTACACTTGTCTGATGCCTCATTGTATATATGCTTCTCAGTTTCCTTATGACCACATACAGTACATGTCATAGTGTGGTTTCCATCTCCTGCATCCTTATATACGTCATAGATATGCGCACACTCTGCGTTGAAATCATAGCTTATATACGCTTCCTTAGAAGACAACTTCTCAATGTCTCTAGCACTTAAAGCAATTCCATTGACTATTACTATCATGTCATCTGAGAATATATAACCTTCAGGTGCACTGATACTCATAAATACACCATACTCTCCGTCTTCCTCAAAATGGCCATTATATGTATGTCGATATTCATCTTTAACTAAACACCAGTTTTTATCATTTACAGAAATGTCTCCTGCAGCTTTCACACTAGGACTGATACTTGCATGGTTTCCGGTATTTGGTTCTTGGACAGTAAACTCCAACACGTCAATAACCTTCATTCCCTCTGTATACTCTACTACATAACCAAATCCGTTTTCATATACAGCAACACTCTCGTCCACTGCGCCATTAATGTAAACAACAGTATCCTTCTTGCTGAACTGATAGCCTTCCTTAGGCTCTACATATACAGCAAACTGATATATATTCCCTGCCTTAAACGGACCACTAAATGGTCCAAAACAAGCATTTTCATCATCCCAAACATACCAATGTGCATCATAAATTATATAATTTGCATCTTTTGGTATAGTGACTAATGTATCTGGCATTTCTCCAAGCTTTACTTCTGGAACATTATTTAACTTTATTTCTTCTACGATAGGCTTAAACGAAGTATATTCACAGCCTACACGAAGCTCCTTGTACGATGCTTGGCCCAAACCTCCTTGATTCTTACCATCTATTATTAAACTATAATAATCTGAAAACGCATATCCTTCCTTTGCCTCAAAAACAAGCTGAAGATAATAGTCTCGACCATCCTTAAAAGTCTTTGCCTCCTCGTCAGTAACTTGTTCAAGCCACTTAGCGCTAGTTAAAATGTAATTGGCTCCCTCAGGTACCTTAATAGAATCCACTGAAGGCGTACCTCCTATGACAGGAGTCTCAATACCATCAACTACAATCTCATCAATTTCCTTGCATAGAACGAACGTCTCTCCGTACACCAAATAACTATCACCACGATTTACAGGCATATAATCTATACCATCCACATTAATTAGTGCGTCCTCGTTAAACCTACATCCTTCGCCAGCTATAATATCTATATATAAGAAATAGACTTTCCCACTCTGGAATGTTCCATGGATATCATATGCCTCTAACTCCATCCAATATCCTTCAGCAGTATAATTAGCATCTTTAGGAACCTTAATATCAAAGTTCATACCACCATCTGTTCCTCTTTGTATTTCCTCTCCTGGGACAGCATCTGGGATATCAGTTAAATACACTTTACTCAGTTTTTCTTTAAAACTCTGGCTACTATAATAATACGCCTCTTTAAAATTTACATTAAGACCGATACCGATACGCTCATCACCTACAATAACTATTGCATCCTGCGCAAATGAATACCCTTTATCGGCGTAAAATGTAATATCTAAATCATAGTCCTTGCCCTTTTCAAAAGTACCTGAAGTATTGCCCTCTTTGTCTCTCCAAACACCAGTTGCCTTGCAATTGCAACCCTCTGGCAATTTAAAAGATATTTCTTCACCGTTAAATTTTTCACCTAAAACAGCCTTCGGAAAAACATCTTCGTTAAGTCTTAGCTCCACAATCTCCTTAAGAAAGCTTTTGGTATATTCAACCTTCGCCGAACAGTCATCATATTCAAAGCTCTGTTCTTCGACATCTGAATTCAATGTTAAATCATCATCAAACACATAGCCTTCATCAGTCTTAAATTCGTATGTAAGCTTATATATTTTCCCTTCGACAAACACATAATTTTCATCAACGGGTGTATATTCATCCGAATCTTCGTCATACACACTCCAGCTTCCCGTAACACTGTAATTATTAGGGTCATCCCACGTGATACTTGTAGCCTTTTCACCCACAACAGGCATCTTAACATCTGCTATATCAATACCTGACACAGTACCTGTAATCTCCGGCTCACTTAAATAATCAATACCAAGTTGCTTCTTTAAGTTATCGTATTGTACATATACATTATCTGAACTGCCATTAATAAGTACTGGAGTACCTTCCGGTATGACATATCCATCCTTTGCAAATACCTCTATAATAATCCTACACATTTCATTTGGTATTACATAATATTTTTCTCCTGCACCATAATCCGCCAAATCATAGCCACCCAAATCGTTCCATACTTTTGCTATAACTGTATACTCATCACTTAAGCAGGTAACATTTGTAATCGAACCATCATAATATGAATTAGCCTTAAGCAGCTCAACATCAAGGCTTATCTCTGTAATCTCTGTTGGTTCATCACTCAGTTGGCTCAATCCTCCCTCATTTTGTCCATTTCCACCTGCTTGTGCCCCTTCTGCAGCATATGCTAAGTTAATGCTTCCAAACACGCCAATAGCCATAGCAAATGTAGCTACAAAATAGCCAAGCTTTTTAATCAATTTTTTTCTCATTTTCCCCATGATGCCATCCTTTCTTATTGATTTTTAATTCTCAAAATAAACATAATTCACTGCCTATATCAAGTATAACTATTATACTAAAATTCGACTTATACTACAATAAAAAAATATAAATCGCAGTTTATGGGGAAATCAATAGGCTTCCGACACTGGGAGTATTGTATAAAGATAAGAGCTACAAGGAATTAAATTTTTATTCTAGCGTTCCGTCAAATAGATTATCTAAGAACCTTGTACGTTACTTTATTTGCAGGGTTCGTGACCGGCGCTTATACGGCCTCCATGCCGTAGGCGCGCCTTTTGCCAACGTCCTGTTGGCAAATCTCTACTCCTTTATGGGGCAAGTTTCTAAGATAATCTAATTTTCCTACACATGAATAAAAATT
>JAFSIA010000011.1 GCA_017440045.1 Lachnospiraceae bacterium | reverse complement strand
TGTCTCTGGTTCGATTCCGGAACCAGGCACTTTTTATTAATCGCAGTTGTTTTGCAACTGCGATTTAATTTTATGAGGAAACGCTGAATATGTCAGTGTTTCTTTTTTTGTGTACCATATGAAACGCTAATCTCTTGTTTTATGGGAAAAATTTATGTATAATATAATGAGTATATATTGATGTGTAATATTGATTACAGAGAGAACGTGAGGACATATATGGATAACAGTACATACCTTAATTTTGCAGGATTTCAATGTTTAGAAAATTTAAATCACAGCACTCTTGATTTGTATTTATCTACTTGCGGAATACATAATTGTGTTGGCGGACATAGTTTTGGACCGGGGACAAGAAATGCCTATATCTTACATTTTATATGTGATGGAAAAGGTATTTTTAAGTGTAAAAATAAAACTTATCATCTGTCCAGAGGTGATATGTTTTTAGTTAAACCTGATACAGAGGTTTATTATGAAGCGGATAGCAGTAATCCTTGGTCATATATGTGGATTGGCTTTAACGGTATAAAGGCGTCTTCATATCTGGCATCGGCTGGATTTGACAATGATGTAGTCACAGGAAAATATGAAAATACGCCATTAATATTTACCTATATTCAACAGATGATTATATGTAGACAGCTGACGCTGGCAAATGAGCTTAAGAGGGAGGCTGCGTTACTCCGCATTTTTGGTGAGCTCATGGAGGAGCATAAGGTAACATTGCCAAAGGAGGATAGATATGACTATCCATATCAGATTTACGTAGAGCAGGCAATTGACTATATACAGCGCAACTTTAGGAGTAATATTAAGATTAATGATTTGGCGTCATATATAGGAATTGATAGAAGCTATCTGTCAGGAATATTTAAGAAGGTAACGGACTTATCACCACAGGAATATCTCCTAAGATATAGAGTGGAACAGTCAGAAAATCTTTTGAAAACAACTGATTACAAGGTTGGAGATATAGCAGAGCAGGTGGGATATTATGATCAGCTGGCATTTTCTAAGATGTTTAAGAGGCTGACAGGCTTAAGTCCTACAGAGTATAGGGAGAAAAATAAGTAAAGAAAAAATTAGTTTTTTATATGCAATAAGCGTTAAGTGGGATATGGAATGTCATATCCCACATTTAGCATATATAGACTCACACCATTCCATTTATAGTGAAAATGAAAAGATATAAAATACTAGCATAATAGAACAACTATACATACGATAGATTGATTAGAGGCCTATGTATATGCATCAAGATTATTAAAAGAAAGAGGACAAATATGAGTATTGCATTTGATAATGAGCAGCAGATTTTTCATTTAAGTACACCAAAGACAAGCTACATAATGAAGGTATTTAATAAAAGATATCTTGCACATGTATATTGGGGAAAGAAGATTAAGACACCTGACATGGACAATGCGTGTCTAAATAGATTTATTTGCTTTTCACCTGTAACATCAGATGAGAATGGTGTTAATGTGCCTGATTTCTTATGTCAGGAATATGCTACCGGATGTGGAACAGATTACCGTATTCCGTCTATTTCGGCAGTGTATGAGGATGGAAGCAGAACAGTAGAATTATGGTTTGAGTCATACGAGATAAAAAAGGGAAAGTACAGCCTTAAGGGATTGCCGGCTACATATACAGAGGATGACTCAGAAGCAGATACTTTGGTCATAACTTTAAGAGATAGACTGAAGAATCTCAAGGTGGAGCTTTTGTATGGTGTATATAATAATCTTGATGTAATAACAAGAGCAGTTAGAGTAATCAATAGTGGTGATGCTGACGTTATATTAGAAAAAGTTGTCAGTGCGAATGTTGATTTTGAGACAGCAGATTTTGATTTCCTTCAGCTGTCTGGTGCGTGGGGAAGGGAGCGTCATATTGAGCGAAATCCTCTAAGAAGCGGAATTCAGTCTATAGAAAGTAGAAGAGGTGCATCGAGTCATCAGCTTAATCCATTTATGGTTCTTGCGGATAAAAAAGCAGACGAAGACTACGGAAATGTTTATGGCTTTAACCTTGTATACAGTGGAAATTTCACTGCAGGTGCAGAGGTTGACCAGATATTTAAGACTAGAGTGTGGATGGGAATTAATGACTATGATTTTTCATGGAAGCTGGAAAAAGGCCAGGAGTTTACAGCACCTGAGGTTGTTATGGTTCATTCTTCAGAAGGCTTAGGTGAGATGTCCAGAACATATCACAAATTATATAGAACACGTTTGGTTAGAGGAAAATATCGTGACGAAGTAAGACCGATACTTGCCAACAATTGGGAAGCCACATATTTTGATTTTAATGAAGAGAAGATATTGGGATTGGCAAAGGAGGCAGCAGACCTTGGCATCGAGCTTTTAGTTTTAGATGATGGTTGGTTTGGAAAAAGAAATAGTGACAACTGCTCTCTTGGAGACTGGTATGTCAATGAGGAAAAGCTTCCTGGTGGCATTACAGAGCTGGCAAGAAAGGTAAATGAATATGGTATAAAGTTTGGTCTTTGGTTTGAGCCGGAGATGGTATCGCCAGATAGTGACTTGTACAGAAAGCACAGAGACTGGTGTATTCATGTACCGGGAAGGAGCAGGAATGAGTGTAGATTCCAATTAACTCTGGACCTTAGTAGAAAAGATGTGTGCGATTATGTCGTGGAGGCTGTTTCAAATATATTAGATTCAGCTAATATTTCATATGTAAAGTGGGATATGAACAGACATATGTCAGAGCTTGGCTCAGCGATGCTTCCAGCAGACAGACAAAAAGAGATGGCTCACAGATATATGTTGGGACTTTATGATATCTTAGAGAGAGTTGTAAGTTCTCATCCAGATGTGCTCTTTGAAAGCTGTTCAGGTGGTGGAGGAAGATTTGATCCGGGAATGCTTTATTATATGCCTCAGACTTGGACAAGTGATGATACAGATGCTGTGGAAAGACTTAAGATTCAGTATGGAACAAGTCTTGCATATCCAATCAGCACAATGGGAGCTCATGTATCAGCGGTACCAAATCATCAGGCAGGCAGAGTCACATCCTTAAAGATGCGAGGAGATGTGGCTATGAGTGGAAACTTCGGTTATGAGCTGGACCTTATGAACTTTACTGATGAGGAGAAGGCAGAAGTAAAGGCTCAGATTGCTCAGTACAAGGAGCTTAGGACATTTATACAATCCGGTGATATGTATAGACTTTTAAGTCCATTTGAGGGAAATAATACGGCGTGGATGTTTATTTCTGAGGATGGAAATGATGTATTTGCCGGTTATTTTAGGGTGCTTTGCCAAGTGAATCCGGGAATTTCCAGATTGAAATTCAAGGGCCTTTCTGAGGATAGTAATTATGAGGTAGTTGGAGAAGATAAAAAGTATAGTGGAGATGAGCTTATGAATATAGGACTTGTAGTGGACTTGTATGGTGACTATATGAGTAGGACATTTAGACTTAAAAAAGTAAAGTAATATGTAAATATTTGTATGTATCTGATAACAGGCTTGAATGGTCATCCAAAGTGTGATAACTTAGTCACGTGGAGACAATCAAGTCTGTTTTTACGTTACTAAAACATAATATAAAATAGTAAAGGTACAAATATGAAAAGATTAATATATATATTGGCAGCTATAGTAATTGTAGCAGTAATTGTTCTTTGTATAGGTGTTAATGAAATCGGAGATAAAGAGCCTGTGGCAGAGGCTGTAGCCACAAATGGCAGTGAGGAGAAAGAGAATCCTACAGAGTCACATGTGGCAGAGAATACATCAACGCAAGAAAATACAACAAAAGAAACCACAACAAAGGAGACTACAACAAAAGAAGATGTGACGCAAGAAGATAAGACACCAGAAGATACATCATCAGAGGAGCCAACCAGCAGGGAGGAGCCGACCACAAAGCCTAATGAGAATAACAATGATGGCACAGATTATATTTATTATCAGGTGAGAGATGATGAAAATAATGCCGTGGCATTTGGAGATATAGAGGCAAGTGAGGAGCAGTTAAAGAGTATAGACGAGCTTATAAAGTCTTATGGTAAGCCTGTATCATTTAAAGCAGTTTCAGTGGATGGTTCTGGAGGAGTAAGCTTTAACAGTCAGCAGACTTACTTTGCTGCATCATCTATAAAGGCGCCATATTTATTATACTGCTATAAGCAGATGGATAATGGCGATGGCACCCTTACGGAAACTATGACATATAATTCCAGCTATTATAAGGATGGCTCAGGTGATATGAAAAACAGCGCCAACGGTACGGTGTATGAGCTTTCTGAAATAATGAGAAGAGTTATGTGGAATAGCGATAATGTTGGATATAATATGTGCGTATCTAGATGGGGACGTACTGGATATAATACATTTTTAGAAAGTATTGGACTTAGCAATCTTAAGCTAAGTAGTGGTAGTATCTGGGTGTATGATGTGCGCGCAGAGGATTTAGTTATAGCGTGGAAGAATATTTATGATTATTTTAACTCAGGAGCGCAGCACGCAGAAATATTTTATGATAACTGTATAAACGTTAAGTGGAATGTTTTAGGTGAGGGCTTGCCAGGGCTAACAATCGCTCAGAAATATGGAATAGGATATGACGTGTTTTGTGATACAGCTATTGTGTACGGAAAAAATCAGACATACCTTTTAGCCATATTTACAGATTCGGAAGCTAATTCAAAAGACAAAGCCTTTATGAATGATTTGGCAAAGCTTATAAATAATATTATAGATAAGTAGATAACGCCCCGGCATATTGTCGGGGCGTTGATATATGTGTGCGAAGTGAAGTTTACAAGCTTTCAGCACGCTGTTTTACTGTATTGCTAAAGTTCTCTACCTGATGAGAGTACTCCTCATCCATAAGTGATGAATGAAGAAGGAAATCAGCAGTAGCTTTATTGTTTGCAATAGGAATATCGTAAACCTGCGCAATACGAAGCAACGCCTTTACATCAGGGTCATGTGGCTGAGCGGCAAGTGGGTCAGAGAAGAAAATAATCATATTTACCTGTCCCTCTACAATCTTGGCGCCAATCTGCTGGTCGCCGCCTAGAGGACCGCTGTTGTAGCCTTTTACAGGGATACCTACACGGTCCGTAATCATACGCGCTGTAGTACCTGTTCCGCAAAGCTTATGTTTTTTAAGAATATCCTTGTTTTCTTCGCACCAATCGAGCATTTCCTGCTTTTTTCCATCATGGGCAATAAGTGCGATTTTTTTCTGTTTACCAATGGTCATTGTTAATCTGTCAATATTCATAGTAACCTCCATTCTGCTAAGTTCTAGCATACCATTTTTGAGATAAAAAATATAGATTAATTTGTTACCTCTGTATATGTATTTTTTTTTCTATATTCTGATGGTGTACATCCCATATGCCTTAAAAAGATTTTGTTGAAATAGCTGCTGTTGTTAAAGCCGCAGGACAGGGATATATCAGATATACTCCTACTTGTGTGGATTAGTAATGATGTGCTCTGCCTGATTCTATAGCGGTTCAAATATTCAACAGGCGATGTATCGGACATAACATTAAATATTCGACATAGATATTCCTTACTTATATGTGCATAATCTGCCATATCCTGTAAGGATATAGGTTCAGAGTAATTATTTTCAATGTAATCCAGAATGTTTTTAATCAGTATACTTTTGGTGTTCTGTATTGGAAGAGTAGTGATTTTGGAGTCCTTCACCAAAAGATGAAATATCTGTATTAATGAGTGCTTGATATAGAGTTCAAATCCAAAGGAAGAAGCCTCGTAGGCAGAGCCTATATCATAAATGAGAGAACATATCTCTTTTGAGAGAAGGATAGGTACCTTTATAGTTCCGTTTATGAGTGGTCTAATATATTTATTAAAGGCTGAATCATGCTCAGTGCAAATCATAGTAAAGTCAAAGACAACAGCTATAAATCCATGGTCCACATCATCATTTGAATTAATTATGTGGAGAAGCCCTGAGTTAATAAACAGGCCCTCGCCCTGAGACAAAATATAAGTAACTTCTTCAATTTGGACATTTAGAGTACCTTTGGTGGCTACAAGCAATTCAAATTCGTTATGATAATGCAGAGGAGCCAAAAGGGTGTACTGTTTATCAAATTTGTTATTGTAAATGGCGACTGGAAAAGACGGTGTACCGTGTAGCATCGCTTCCTTTAAATGATTTTTCTCCATAAAAGCTCCTCCCAATGGAAATATATTAATGAATATATAAAATAGGTCAATATTGTTTTATTATATACTAATTAAGTTATAGAAAAATACGCGCATTGGATAATATAATTGTATCATCAATAATATTTCATGTAAAGGAGAATGAGTATGAGATTTACAGAAGGAAACAAATCATTAATAGGACGTGAAAGAAATGAAACATTAGAGATTAAGGCATGGGGAAAGAATGCATTCAGAGTGAGGGCTACACAGTATTCAAAATTTTCAGAGGATGATAAGGCACTTGAGTATGTTGAGCCAGAGGATGTGGAGGTCAATGTAGTATGGGACAAGTCGGAGATTAGAAACGGAAAGCTCCGCTGTGTAGTAGATTTTAGAGGATGGCTGACATTTTATAACGGAGATAAACAGATTTTAAAGGAATATTATCGCTCATTCAGTGGTGCCAACGAGCATAGTCCAAGCATGAAGATATTTGCCAGAGAGTTTAAAGCTATGCAGGGTGGAGATTACAGCATCACAATGAGATTCGAGGCTAATGAGGACGAGAAAATATTTGGAATGGGACAGTATCAGCAGCCACATTTGAATTTAAAGGGGTGTGTATTGGAGCTTGCCCAGAGAAATTCACAGATTAGTATTCCTTTTTATGTATCAAGCTATGGATATGGCTTCCTGTGGAATAATGCAGGCATTGGCGAGGTTATGTTTGGGGCAAACTATACACAGTGGAACAGCAAGTGTTCTGAGGAGCTTGACTACTGGATAACTGTTGATGATACACCAAAGGATATTATAAGAAATTATACAGAGGTGACAGGTAGAGCACCAAAGTTTCCAGAAAATGCATTAGGCTTATGGCAGTGTAAGCTTCGCTACCGTACACAGGATGAGGTATTAGAGGTAGCAAGAGAATATAAGAGAAGAGGAATACCGCTTGATGTCATAGTTATAGATTTCTTCCACTGGATAAGACAGGGTGATTGGAGCTTTGACCCTGAATACTGGCCAGACCCTAAGGCAATGATGGATGAATTAAAAGAGATGGGTGTGCGCTGTATGGTGTCTGTATGGCCTACAGTTGACAGAAAGAGCGTTAACTTCCCAGAGATAATGGATAGAGGCTTAGCAGTCAGAACAGAGAGAGGCTCTATACAGTGCTTTGATTTCCAGGGAGATACGGTAATATATGATGCTACAAACCCAGAGGCTAGAGAATATATATGGAGTAAGTGTAAAGAAAATTATTACGCTCATGGTATCGATATGTTTTGGCTTGATGAAGCTGAGCCTGAGTATTCAGCATATGATTTTGATAATTACAGACATTATACAGGACCGGCACTCAAGGTGGCAAACAGCTATCCAAAGCTTCACGCAAAGGCATTTTATGATGGATTGCGTGGGGAAGGCAGAGAGGATATTGTAAATCTTCTTCGCTGTGCATGGGTTGGCAGTCAGAAGTATGCAGCACTTGTATGGTCAGGTGACATTTTATCTAATTTTGCTGCATTAAGAGACCAGGTGGCAGCAGGATTAAATATAGGTATGGCAGGAATTCCTTGGTGGGTTTCTGATACAGGTGGATTCTTTGGCGACAAGAATCAGGAGCATTTTAACGAGCTGTTGATTCGTTGGTTCCAGTTCTCAACATTTTGTCCGGTACTTCGTATGCACGGAGACAGAGGCCCTCATGACATACCTACATTATCAGACCTTGATTATGGCGGAGGTTTTTCACCTACAGGTCAGCCAAACGAGTTGTGGAGCTATGGAGAAGAAGCATATACAATTATGAAAAAGTATCTTGACATTAGACTCTCAATGAAAGATTATATTAGTAAGATTATGGACGAAGCTAGTCACAATGGTTCACCTGTTATAAGAACAATGTTTTATGAATTTCCGGATGACTCTAAGTGTTGGGATATAAAGGATCAGTATATGTTTGGAGATAAGTATCTTGTGGCACCTGTATTATATCAGGGCATGACTGAGCGAAAGGTATACCTGCCTAAAGGAACATGGAAGAGTATCCATGATGGCGCAGAATACAGTGGAAATTCTGAGATAACAGTTGCGGCACCATTGGAGATTATTCCAGTCTTTGAAAAGATTGGATAGTAATGAAAGGACGTGATGGATTGCTGTACATAGGTATTGATTTAGGCACATCATCTGTAAAGCTATTGCTTATGGATAGTGAAGGAAATGTAATGAATACAGTTACGAGGGAATACCCTGTTTACTATCCTAACCCGGGATGGTCTGAACAAAATCCAAAGGATTGGTGTGATGAGACTATCACTGGTTTAAAGGAATTACTAAGAGAGGCAGATAAAACTCAGGTTGCGGCTATCAGCTTCGGAGGTCAGATGCATGGACTGGTTATCTTAGATGAGGACGACCAGGTTATAAGGCCTTGTATTTTGTGGAATGATGGCAGGACTATGAAAGAGTGTGAATACCTCAATGAGCAGATAGGAAAGAGAAAGCTGTCAGACTGTACAGCCAATATAGCCTTTGCCGGATTTACGGCACCTAAGCTATTGTGGCTTAAGGAGAACGAGCCGGAAAGCTTTGAAAAAATAAAAAAGATAATGCTTCCAAAGGATTATCTGGCATATAAGCTGACAGGCTCATTCTGTACAGATGTATCAGACGCATCGGGAACATTGTTATTTGATGTTAAAAACAGATGCTGGTCAAAGGAAATGTGTGAAATATGCCATATAAATGTAGAGTGTCTTCCGAAGGTATATGAGAGCTATGAGGCTGTAGGGACAGTGACAGAAGCTACAGCGAAGCTTCTTGGCATAAGGGCAGATGTGAAGGTGGCAGCAGGTGCTGGAGATAATGCGGCAGCAGCAGTATCCACCGGAACTATTGGTGAAGGAAAATGTAATATATCACTTGGTACAAGTGGAACAATATTTATTTCATCTGATACCTTTAGTGTAGATGATTGTAACGCATTACATTCATTTTGCAACAGCGACGGAAAATATCATCTGATGGGATGTATATTAAGTGCAGCATCATGTAATAAATGGTGGTTGGAAGATATTTTAGGTACGAAGGAATATGCAGCTGAACAGTCGAAAATAGAAAGACTTGGAGAGAACAGAGTTTACTTTTTACCATACCTTATGGGAGAGCGTTCTCCGCATAATAACCCAAATGCAAGAGGTACATTTATCGGTATGACCATGGATACAACAAGACAGGATATGACTCAGGCAGTCCTTGAGGGTGTAGCATTTGCATTCAGAGATTCTCTTGAAATAGGAAAGAAATCAGGTATCAATGTAGAGAGAACAAAAATCTGCGGTGGCGGAGCAAAGAGTAAGCTTTGGATAAAGATACTGGCAAATGTTTTGAATCTTAAGGTGGATATTTTGGAGAGAGAGGAAGGGCCTTCCCTCGGTGCAGCTATCTTAGCGGCAGTGGCAGCAGGGGAATATAAGAATGTAGAAGAGGCAACAGAAAAGATGGTACGCATAGTAGAAACTGTGGAACCACAAGCCGAATTAGTAGAGAAATATGAAGGCTGTTATGAGAAATTTAGGAAAATATATCCGGCCTGCAAGGATGTTTATGACTTGCTATGTCAGTAGATAACGGAAAGGAGATAGGTTAATGAATAATATTCCAAAAGTAAAAGTAGGTATTGTAGCAGTAAGTAGAGATTGCTTTCCAGAGAGCTTATCAGTAAACAGAAGAAAAGCATTGGTGGAAGAATATACAAAAAAATATGATGCAGATAGTATATATGAATGTCCTATATGCATAGTTGAGAGCGAGATACATATGGTTCAGGCGTTGGAGGATGTGAAAAAGGCAGGCTGTAATGCTCTTTGTGTATATCTCGGAAATTTTGGTCCGGAGATATCAGAGACATTACTGGCAAAGCATTTCGATGGACCTAAAATGTTTGTGGCAGCAGCTGAAGAGAGTCAGAACGATTTAATTCAGGGGCGCGGTGATGCATATTGTGGTATGTTAAACGCCAGCTACAATTTAAAGCTTAGAAATATAAGAGCATATATTCCAGAGTATCCTGTGGGAGATGCAAAGGATGTGGCAGATATGATATATGAGTTTTTACCAATAGCTCGCGCAGTTATAGGTTTATCAGAGTTAAAGATTATATCATTTGGACCAAGACCTACAAACTTTTTAGCTTGCAACGCTCCAATAAAGCAGCTGTATAATCTGGGAGTTGAGATTGAAGAGAATTCAGAGCTTGATTTATTTGAAAGCTTTAATAATCATGCTGGCGATTCTAGAATTCCGGACGTGGTAGCAGATATGGAAAAGGAGCTTGGAAGTGGCAATAATAAGCCGGAAATATTGGAAAAGCTGGCACAATACGAGCTTACATTACTTGATTGGATTGAGAATCATAAGGGTTATAGAAAGTATGTGGCAATAGCAGGAAAATGCTGGCCGGCATTCCAGACTCAGTTTGGATTTGTTCCATGCTATGTGAATAGTCGTCTTACAGGCAGAGGAATCCCAGTATCATGTGAGGTAGACATATACGGAGTTTTAAGCGAATTTATAGGAACATGTATCAGCGAAGATGCAGTGACATTGCTTGATATTAATAATTCAGTTCCAAAGGATATGTATGAGGAAGCTATCAATAATAAATTTGATTACACACAAAGGGATGTATTTATGGGCTTCCACTGTGGAAATACATATTCAGGCAAGCTTGTTGATGCCAAGATGAAAAACCAGATGATTATGGCGAGAAGTCTTCCGGAAGAGGTTACAAATGGAACCTTGGAGGGAGATATCATACCTGGAGATATTACATTCTTCAGATTACAGTCTACAGCGGATAATATTTTAAGAGCCTATGTGGCTGAGGGCGAGGTGCTTCCGGTTGCTACAAAATCCTTCGGAAGTATTGGTGTTTTTGCCATAAAGGAAATGGGAAGATTTTATAGACATGTTCTCATTGAGAAGAATTATCCTCACCACGGTGCTGTAGCATTTGGACATTTTGGAAAAGAGTTGTATGAGGTATTTAAGCTTATTGGCGTAGAATATGATGAGATTAATTATAATCAGCCAAAGGCAATGAGGTATGTATCTGAAAATCCATATGGTTAGGAAATAAAATATTATTGATAATAATGTATGGAAAAGACGCTTTTGTACAGAAAAAATCTGTATAAGGGCGTTTTTTCAATGTAAAAAAGGGTTAATTGGCTTTCATAACAGAGATACATTCTGTAGAAAAATATCTATTTTTGAGATATAATGACCATCGGAAAAAATTTTTTCAAAAAATTTTAAATTTTATTCAGCAAAATGGAAATTAGAATCGTCTTATATTATGTAGGGCAAATTGCATAAGAAAAGTAGAGCATAGTAGAAAGGAATATGTAAAGGTGGAAAAGCTAGAAAAGTTAGTTAAGAAAGCCAGTTTGGGAGATAAGTCAGCCTTAGAAGAGATTTATAAGGATACATACAGGCAGGTATATTTTACATGTTTGGCTTTTTTAAAAAATGAGCAGGATGCGGCAGATGTGTCACAAGAGGTGTACATTGTTGTGATGAAGAGCCTGCCAACTCTTAAGGATACCAGCAGATTTGAAAACTGGCTGGGAAAAATAACCGCAAATAAATGTAGGGATTTTCTTAAAGCGAAGAGACCCATACCAGTCGATGATGAAACATTGTCAGAGATGGTAACTGATGAGGGAGAGCTTCTTTTGCCGGAGGATTATGTGACAAATGATGCCAAGAGAAAAATCCTTTATGACATTATGAGAGAGGAACTTTCGGATACTCTGTATCAGGCAGTAATATTATTTTATTACCAAAACATGTCGGCGGCAGAGATTGCAGAGCTTTTGGAATGTCCCGTGGGCACTGTTACATCCAGACTGTGTCTTGCCAGAGCAAAGATTAAAGAAGGCGTTCTAAAATATGAGAAAAAGAGCGGAGATAAGCTTTACTCAGTTGCACTGGTTCCAGTTCTCGCGAAGCTGCTTCATATGGAGGCAGGCGCCATAAAACTACCCGATACAAATGCTTATGCAGGAGCAGAAGCTATTGCCCAGAATATCTTCGCCGAAGAGGCGGTAAAATCAGGAGGAAAAGTTATGTTTGCAACATTAAAAGCAAAAATTATCGCAGCTGTATCAGCAGCAATAGTAGCAGTGGCAGGAGTCACAACAGCAGTAGTATTACTGGTAACATCATCAGATGATAACAATGAGAATGCTATCAAGCCAACAACAGGTAGTGAGGTGACTTCAGAGATTACAACAGAAAATGTGACAGATAATCAGGAAGAAACAACAGAAAATAGTGGAGCTACAGATGACCCTGCAGTAGAGATGGATTACACAGCTATGGCAGAGGATGTAATGGGTCAGATAGAGCAGTTCTTTAAGGCTCTTATTTCAGGTGATGTTGAGACTCTTGTAGAGATGTCTTACGAGGGAGAGGATTGCTATGAGGATTTTGTTGAGATAAGCCAGTACGAGTGCACATCTGACTTTATAAAAACGTTGTACAAGGATGTAAAATATTGTATTAACGAGGAAACATTGTCAGATTTGGCAAAGGACTTAGAGGATAAAATCCAGGACGGAGAGACTTCACTTCATGTAGATATGGAATATTCAAAGCCAATTTTATTTATTTTAGATAAGATATATCCTGCATCATTTAATGCCGGAGAGATAATTCCTAGAAATCCAGATGTGAATACTGCAGAGGAAGGTATTGCTCTTTTAGAAAAAGCAATGTCAGTTATGCCAATGATGAAGGCACCTGATTTCTGGATTAAATTACCTGATAAAAATGGAGATATTAAGGTATGTATTGACCATATTATCGGTGACATTGAATTAGACAAGCTGGATCAGTTAGATGAGCTGTACCCAGCCAGATATGCATATAAGAATCTGACTCAGGCAACAGAATTGATTGCAGGAGATGTGGGAAATGGCTTTAAAGAGGATAATGATATGGTAGTGGAAATTGACAGACTTCTTGCAGCAAAGGATTTCACAGGATTAGAGAGTTATTTAAGCTCATTATCAGGTGTAGATTATAAAGCAGAGCATGAGGCTGATTATGGAAGCTACGAAGCATTGACAGATAGTCAGAAGGCTTTTGTAGATAAGTTTATAGAAGAAGAGTTTAACTATCAGTTGATTTCATATTCAAATAATAATGATTCCAATTACAGAAACGGAATGTTAATGCTTACATTCCCAGTGCTTAACGACTTGGAGCATCGTGATATTATGCTGACAGATTGGTATAGAGAAAATGACGTTATGGAGTACAGTATCGTATATCCATCTATAGCAGACATAAATGATTACAAAGAATTTGTGTGGAGATATTACACAGTAATTGACTACGCAGCAGAATTTGTAGAGTAAAAATATAATGCACCTTTATGCAGAGAATATATAACATCTGCATAGAGGTGTTTTTTACTACTATTTATTATGTTAACAGACGGGCACATTTATGATAAAATAGAAGAACTATGAAGTGATTGGAAAGTCAGCAAAAGGAGTAATAAAAATGACAGATAAAAGTATCGATTCTAATAAGAAAATAGATAATCAAACTATGGATAATATAGAGATACTGGCAAAGCTTGAGCTCTCTACAGATGAGAGAAAGAAGGCAATGGACGAAATGGAGAAAATCCTATCATATGTTGACAAGCTAAATGAGCTTTCAACAGATGAGGTTGAGCCCTTGGTACATATTATGCCGGATGCTAATGTTTTTAGAGAGGATTGTCTCAAGGAGAGTCATAGTGCAGAATTGACATTAAGCAATGCTCCGGCAAAGAGAGATAATATGTTTGTAGTGCCAAAAACTGTATAAGCAATCTGCTATAACATGGTAGGTGGTATAAAGATACAGGTATGTGGAGGAAAGATTTATGGAGATATTAGAAATGACGGCACTAGAGCTTGCCCAAAATATAAAGAGTGGACAGCTTACAGTGAGGGAAGCTGTCAGTGCATATATAAATCATGCTAAAAATACGGATAAGAAGTTAAATGCTTTCTTGACTTTGATGGATGTTAATGATGAGAAATTGAATAAGAGGATAGATGAAGTACAGCAGGGTATTTCTAGCGGAAAGTATAATGGCAGCCTTGCTGGAGTGCCTATTGCCATCAAGGATAATATATGCACAAAGGGCATCAGGACAACATGTGGTTCAAGGATGCTTGAAAATTTTTTGCCTACCTATGATGCATATGTAGTTAAAAGGCTTGAGGAAGCTGGTATGATAATTATAGGCAAGACCAACATGGATGAGTTTGGCATGGGAAGTACCACAGAGACATCAGTATTTGGTGCTACAAAAAATCCATGGAATAATGAGCATGTTCCAGGTGGTTCATCAGGTGGAACATGTGCAGCTGTGGCAGCAGGGCTAGTCCCTTTGGCGTTAGGCTCAGATACAGGTGGTTCTATTAGACAGCCGGCAGCGTTCTGCGGTGTTACAGGACTTAAGCCAACGTATGGTAGAGTTTCCAGGTCAGGTCTTATAGCATACGCATCATCCTTAGACCAGATTGGACCAGTGGGAAAAAATATGGCAGATTGTGCAGCGCTTTATGAGATTATTGCCGGATATGATTCTATGGATAGCACGAGTATTAATAGACAGGTAGAGAGCATAAATTGTGGAGATGCAGCCTTAGATGGACAAATGTATGTGGATAAAAATCTAAGAGGTAAGACCATCGGTATACCTATGGAGTATCTTGCAGAGGGAACAGATGAGGAAGTGAAGTCGTCGATTCTTAAGGCAGCGTCACTTATGGAGGAGGCAGGAGCTACTGTAGAGTATTTTAATTTAAAGATGACGGACTATGCTATCCCAGCTTATTATATCATCGCATGTGCTGAGGCAAGCTCCAATCTTGAACGCTTTGACGGTGTAAAATATGGATATAGGAGCGAGGATGCAAAAGGTTTGCACGATATGTATAAAAAAAGTAGGACAGAGGGCTTTGGTGAGGAAGTTAAGAGACGAATTCTTTTAGGTTCATTTGTCTTAAGTGCAGGCTATTATGATGCGTATTATCTTAAGGCGCTTAAGGTGAAGCGTCTTATAAAAGAAGAATTCGATGAAGCCTTTAAGAAATATGACGCAATCATGGGACCGGTTGCACCTACTACGGCGCCAAAGCTTGGTGCAAGCTTAAGCACCCCACTTAAGATGTATCTAAGCGATATATACACAGTGGCAGTAAATTTATGTGGTCTTCCGGCTATAAGTGTACCTTGTGGCATGGACAGTAAGGGGCTGCCTATAGGAATGCAGCTTATTGGTGATTCATTTGATGAGAATAAGATTGTAAGTATGGCAGCAGCTTATGAGTGTATGCGTGGAGACTACCCTTGTGCGTATGATAACAATGGTAATGCAGGAATACAGAATAATCAGGAAGGCGGGTGCGAATATAATGGCTAAACAGTACGAAACAGTTATTGGCTTAGAAGTCCATGTGGAGCTCGCCACAAAGACAAAGATATTCTGCGGATGCTCGACAAGGTTTGGTGGAGCAGTTAATTCACATACCTGTCCTGTGTGTACAGGTATGCCGGGAGCGTTACCAGTATTGAATAAAAAGGTGGTAGAGTATGCCATTGCATTAGGCAATGCAACAAACTGTCAGATAAGCAGATATTGTAGATTCGACAGAAAGAATTATTTTTATCCGGACAATCCTCAAAACTATCAGATATCTCAGCTATACATGCCAATATGCACAAACGGAAGTGTTGACATAGAGACTTCAAACGGAGCTACGACAATAAGAATACATGAGATGCATATGGAAGAGGATGCAGGAAAGCTCATTCATGAAGATAGTGATGAGAGCTCCCTTGTAGACTACAATAGAAGTGGTGTGCCACTTATAGAGATAGTGTCAGAGCCTGATATGAGGACAGCAGATGAGGTAATAGCCTACCTTGAAAAAATCAGAATGATATGCCAGTATCTTGGTGTGTCAGACTGCAAGCTTCAAGAGGGTTCTATGAGAGCAGATGTAAACTTGTCCGTAAGAGAGGTTGGCTCACAAGCTCTTGGAACAAGGACGGAGATGAAGAATTTAAATTCTTTTAGGGCAATCCAGCATGCAATCGAGGGAGAGTGTAAAAGACAGATAGAGCTCATTGAAAGCGGAGAGCAAGTAATACAGGAAACAAGACGCTGGGATGATAATAAGCTGACATCATTTGCTATGCGTTCAAAGGAGGATGCCAAGGATTACAGGTATTTTCCAGAGCCGGATTTGCCGCCAATCCTTATATCTGACCAGTGGATAGAGGAGATAAAGGCAAGTGAGCCAGAGTTTCAACCGGAAAAGTGTGCCAGATATAAGGCACAGTACGGCTTGTCAGATTATGATGCCAATATCCTTACTCAAAACAGACATATGGCGGATATGTTTGAGGAGACAGCTAAGCTTTGTGGTAATCCTAAGAAGGCAGCCAATTGGTTTATGGGAGAGGTGCTTCGCACATTAAAGGAAAAGGCTATGGACCCAGAGCAGCTGACATTCTCACCTAAAAATCTTGCGGCTATTATCAAAGCAATGGACGAGGGCAAGATAAACCAAGGCAATGCACAGAAGGTCTTCGCAGAGGTCTTCACGTCAGATATAGAGCCCCTTAAATATATGGAGGAGAATGGACTTATGATGGTGTCAGATACAGGCGCTATCGAGAAGGCAGTTGACGAGGTTCTAGCAGAAAACACCAGTGTAGTAGATGACTATCATAACGGCAAGGACAGAGCATTTGGATTCTTGGTTGGTCAGGTCATGAAGAAGATGAAGGGCAAGGGCGACCCAGTGAAGGTAAATGAGGTGCTAAGGGGGAAGCTGTAAGCTACTTCTAAATAGATGAAGTATAATTAAAAAATTGTTGTAAAAAAGTTGAAACAAGAGTATACTACTTATAAGTATACAAAAAGTGAATTTATAAGTAGGTGAGTAAATGATTGGTAGAGAGAAGGAATTAGAGCAGCTTGAAAAATTGAATAATAGTGAGCGCTTTGAATTTTTAGTAATGTACGGAAGACGAAGAGTAGGTAAAACTACTATTTTGCAGGAGTTTTCAAGCAGACATAATGTTATATTTTATTCTGCACAGGAAAAAAATGACAGCTTAAATCTTATTGATTTTTCTAAAACATTACAGCAGCACTATGAAGGTCACTATATTGCACCATTTCAGTCATGGGAGGATGCACTATCATATGTGACAAACAAATCAAAGAAAGAGAAAACGATTTTAATTATTGATGAGTTTCCATTTATGGCTGGTCCAAATCCATCTATAAAGAGCATATTTCAGCATGAGATAGATCATCATTGGAAGGATTTAAATATATTTTTAATATTATGCGGCTCCAGCGTTAGCTTTATGATTAATGATATTATGGGATATGAGAGTCCATTGTATGGTCGTACAACATCATCAATGGAGATATTGCCATTTGATTATATTGATAGTGCCAAATTTTTCGAGAATTACTCTGTGGAAGATAAGCTGATTACCTATGGAATACTTGGAGGAATTCCCCGTTATCTTAATGCTTTCTCATCAAAGGCTCCAATACAGGAGAATATAGAGGCTGAGATTCTTAGAAATGGGGCATTTCTAAACGATGAACCTATGATGCTTTTGAAAATGGAGCTTCGTGAGCCAAGCGTGTATAACAGTATATTGGAGGCTATTGCTCGAGGTTATAATAGGGTCACAGAAATAGCTGACTGTATCCATGAGGATAAAGGTAAATGTAGCAAATATCTTTTAACTCTTATGTCTATAAGACTTGTTGAGAAGCGTATTCCTTGCGGTGAGCCAGAGGAGAGCAAAAAAGCTATATATGTACTGACAGACAACTTTTATAGGTTTTGGTATCGCTATGTATTTTCAAATAAGAATTATTATGAATTGCTTGGAACAAAAGACGCAGCAAAAGAGGTTATGGAAGACATTTCAGATTATATGGGACTTACTTTTGAAGAAATCTGCAAGCAATTTTTAATAAGGCAGGCAAAGGAAAGAAAATTGCCATTTATACCATTTTATATTGGAAAATGGTGGGGAAATAATCCAGCTATAAGAGCGCAGGATGATGTGGATATATTGGCAATGAATAAGAAAAAGACCGAAGGATTGTTCTGCGAATGTAAATTTACAAATAAGCCAATGCAGATGGAAGAATATGATGACCTTGTGACGGCAACAAGGGCATTTCCAGAGGATATGAAAAAGTATCTGATGTTTATCAGTAAAGGTGGCTTTACTGCACCTGTACAGAGAAGAGCTGCACAAGAAGGAGCAGTGCTTTTGACTATAGATGATTTATTTAAAGTATAGAGTAAATATCAACATTGCCAGTTGAAGTAGGGGATAAGGACAGTTGTAAACTGTCCTTATTTGTGATACCATAAAGAGTAGGAGTAAAATGTAGAAAGTACAAACAGGAGGACTTGATATAATGAAAAAAGTACTTGTGGTTGATGATACAAAAGCAATTCTTAAAATGGCAAAATTCGTGTTGAATGATAAGTATGATGTGTATTTGTCAAACAGCGGGGAGCTTGCGCTTGAGATACTTAAAAGAAAGCCGATAGACATTGTTTTGATGGACGTTGATATGCCGGATATGGACGGTGTAGAGACTGTGCAGCAGATTAGAGAGATGGAAGACATAAAGGAGATTCCTGTTATGTTTTTCACTGCAATGTCGTCTAAGGACATTGTAGAGAGATGCATGGCAGTTGGAATGGTTGATTATATTGTTAAGCCATACAAGCCTGAGGAGCTTTTGGACAGACTTGAGAAATTCTTTGTGAAGACAACATACACACCACCGGAAATCAGTGTTGTGGAAGAGGCAGAAGAGGAGTCAAATGAGTAACCATCAAGACAGTTTATATAATAAACTGAATACGTATGGTCAGGGTGAGGTGTACCCATTTCATATGCCGGGGCACAAGAGAAACTCACAGCTGTCGGATAGCCCCTATAGCTATGATATTACAGAGATAGATGGTTTTGATAACCTCCATAGACCAAGAGGTGTGCTTAAAGAGTCTATGGATATGGCAACTGAGTTCTATGGGACAAGGAGGACATATTATCTTGTCAATGGAAGTACATGTGGTATACTTTCGGCAATATCAGCTGTGGTTCCCCAGGGGGGAACTATTCTTATGGCAAGAAACTGCCATAAGGCAGTGTATAATGCCGTTTATCTAAGAAAGCTTAAGGCAAAGTACGTGTATCCTAGAAAGCTGCCGGATTTGAGTATATTAGGCGGCATACATCCAAAGGATGTGGAGGATATGATAGTTGCAAATCCTAAGATAAAGGCAGTTGTTATCACTTCGCCAACATATGAGGGCGTAGTGTCATATGTTAAAGCGATAGCAAGTGTTACTCATAAATACAATATTCCATTGATAGTGGATGAGGCTCACGGAGCTCATTTTAGTATGAGCGAATATTTTCCAAAGTCTGCCATAGAGCAGGGTGCGGATATTGTTATACAAAGTGTTCATAAAACATTGCCATCTATGACACAGACTGCACTGCTACATGTATGTGGCGATATGATAGATTTAAACCTGGTGGAGAGATATCTTTCCATTTACCAGTCAAGCAGCCCATCATATGTCCTGATGGCTAGTATAGATAGCTGCATAAGAGATGTCAGGGAAAAGGGTCCGTTGGGATTTATAAAATATGAGGAGAATCTTGTTAAGTTTAGGGAGAAGGCAGAGAAGCTTACTCACTTAAAGCTTCTCGATAAAAAAATATTAGGCAAGGGTGCAGCCTATGACCTTGATTTAGGAAAGCTGGTTATAACAGTTGGCAGCATTACGTACACCGGTCACGATTTGCACGAGGAACTTCTGAAAAAATACAAGCTTCAGATGGAGATGGCAGCCAGCGATTATGTTATAGCTATGACGTCGTTAAATGATACAGAAGAAGGCTTCGACAGACTCATAGAAGCATTGACGGAGATTGACAGAGATATTCGTATAAGGGAGGGTTATGGCCAGATAAAAGCCTTAAAGGAGGATGTGGCTGAAAATGACCCTACAGACAGCGTTGATAAGGCACACAAGGTTAAAGAGGCAGTTGTATGTATGGAAGTGTATGAAGCATTAGATACAGAGACAGAAGTTTGCGACTTTGCCATAAGCAGTGGTAGAATTTCAGCTGAGTACATTTATCTTTATCCGCCTGGAGTGCCAGTGGTGGTGCCTGGTGAGATGTTAGACAGAGCAACTATTGATTATCTTTTGAAGTGTAAGGCAGATGGTCTTGACGTATGTGGCCAGATGGACGATACATTAAATGAGATAATGGTTATAAAAGAAAACTGGAAGGAATTTAGTTATGGGAAAAATATATTACCTGATGGGCAAAAGCTCCTCGGGGAAGGATACCATATTTAAAAAGCTTATAGAGGATGAAGAGCTAAGCCTTAAAACTATCGTAGGTTATACCACAAGACCTATGAGAGAGGGAGAGACTGAAGGCGTGGAGTATCATTTTGTTGATGAGAACAGAATGAGGGAGCTGGAGAAGCAGGGCAAGGTAATAGAGAGAAGAAGCTATGATACTGTCCACGGAGTGTGGAGTTACTTTACTGTGGATGATGGTCAGATAGATTTAAAGGGCGATGACAGGTATCTTCTAATTGGTACCTTAGAGTCCTATGAGAAGGTAAGAAATTACTTTGGAAAAGAATATCTGGTGCCCCTTTATATAACTGTAGATGATGGCGTCAGATTGCAGAGGGCATTGGATAGGGAGAAGTCTCAGGATAAGCCTAAGTATGCGGAGCTTTGCAGAAGATTTTTAGCTGATGAGAAGGATTTCTCTAAAGAGAATATAGAGAGATGCCAGATTGATTATCAGATAGTAAATGAAGATTTTGGTACTTGTATATTAGAGGTACGGGAAAGAATATTAGCCAAATAAATACAGTCAATGCTAATATGTGAAATGAAAAGAAGAAAAGAGGTGAGCTTATGGACAATATGGATATGCGAATATCAGAGCTTTTAAATGCCAATCGTGTGGAAGCGCCAAAGTATACAAAGGAGACAGACGGAGCATTTAAGTTTACTCTTATTAGTAATATACAGGAGGCTGATATACAGGCGAAGGTAAGTGCCCTTGTAAATGAGATTTCCGAGCAGGGAAAAAAGATATCTAAGCGCACAGATGTGAGGGATATGAGAAGATACAGGGAGCTTATTAAGTCCTTTTTGAATGAAGTAGTCTTTAGAAGCCATAAGTTCTCAAGAGAAAATTTTTTAGATAGAAGAGGTCGTCACAGAGTATATGGTATCATAAGACTTATTGACGAAAATTTAGATGAGCTGGCAGAGGAGCTTTTAAAGGAAGAGAAGGATAATCTTGCAATCCTTATGAAGGTTGGAGAGATAGAGGGATTGATTTTAGATATATTGACTTAGGAGGATATATGGCAGGTTTTAAGGATATAATTGGGCAAAAAAATATTATCTCGCATATGAGAAAAGCCACAAGCATGGGAACTGTATCTCATGCTTATATTTTGAACGGTGAAGCCGGTATGGGTAAGAAGCTTATTGCCGATGTATTCTCAACAGCTCTTCAGTGTGAAACAGGTGCAGATGAGCCATGTATGGAATGTAGAAGCTGCAAGCAGGCAGCTGGCAGAAATCATCCGGATATCAAGTGGATAACTCATGAGAAGCCAACAAGCATATCTGTAGATGAAATCAGGGAACAGCTGGTAAACGATATGGCCATAAAGCCATATTCTGGAAGATATAAAATATATATAATAGATGAGGCTGAAAAAATGACTCCGGCTGCACAAAATACTCTTCTAAAGACCATAGAGGAGCCACCGTCATATGGTATGGTGTTAATTCTAACAGCAAATAGGGAGATGCTTTTGCAGACAATTCTGTCGAGATGTGTAAGTCTCAATCTTCGACCACTAAATGATGAGCAGATTAAAGAATATCTCACATCAAAGAAGGGGATGCCCGATTATCAGGCTGGTCTGTCTGTGAGATTTGCCGGAGGAAATCTTGGAAGGGCTATGAATATAGCGTTGTCAGACGATTTTATACAGATGAAGGATGATGTGGCGAGGACATTAAAAAACATCGAGAGAATGAGTGCATCCGACATAAATCAGGCGGTGAAGGAGTTATCTGCCTACAAAAATGATATGGATAGCTATTTAAATCTTGTGATTACATGGTTTAGAGACGTGCTTTTATATAAGGCATCAGGCGAGGCTTCTCAAATTGTGTTTAGTGATGAGAGGGGAATTATCGAAAAGCAGGCAAAGGCAGTGGAGTATGAGGGCTTAGAGCAGGTGTTTTCAGGCATTGAGGAATTAAAGGGCAGACTTAAATCTAATGTAAATTTTGACATTGCCCTGGAGCTGCTTTTTATAAATATAAGAGCAATATTCCAATAATACATTTTTTTGTGGAAATATGTATGTCTTTTATGTTATTATATAGTAGTTCACGTTAGGTGAAGGAATGGAGATATTATGATAAAGGTTATAGGAGTCAGATTTAGACGAACAGGAAAAATATATTACTTTGATCCAATTGGACTTGATATAGAAGCAGGTCAGCATGTTATCGTAGAGACAGCAAGAGGTGTCGAATATGGTAATGTTGTTTTAGGCGTTAGAGAGGTTGAGGATGATAAGGTTGTTCAACCGCTTAAGCCAGTTATAAGGGTAGCTACACCTGAGGATGACAAGGTGGATATGGAGAACCGTGATAAGGAAAAGAAGGCATTTGATATATGCATGGAGAAGATTAAAAAGCACGGTCTAGATATGAAGCTCATTGATACAGAGTATACATTTGATAATAATAAGGTACTTTTCTACTTTACAGCAGATGGCCGTATAGACTTTAGAGAGCTAGTAAAGGATTTGGCAGCAGTATTTAAGATTCGTATCGAGCTTAGACAGATAGGTGTCAGAGATGAGACTAAGGTTTTGGGAGGTATCAGCATTTGTGGCAGACCACTTTGCTGTAGCACATATCTTTCAGAGTTTGCCCCAGTGTCTATAAAGATGGCGAAGGAGCAGAATCTCTCATTGAATCCCATAAAGATTTCCGGTGTCTGTGGCAGACTTATGTGCTGTTTAAAGAATGAGGAAGAGACATATGAGTACCTAAACTCAAGACTTCCAGATGTTGGTGATTTCGTAAATACTATTGATGGCTTAAGAGGAGAGGTTAACAGTGTAAATGTTCTCCGCCAGCTTGTGAAGGTAATAGTTGAAATCGGTGACGAGAAGGAAATAAGAGAGTACAAGGTGGACGAGCTTAAGTTTAAGCCAAAGAAGAGACGTGAGAAGTTTAACGTAAATGATGAGGAGCTTAGAGCTCTTGAGGCGTTGGAGAGAAATGAAGGAAAGTCAAAATTTGATGACTAATTTAGAGCCAGGTGAGAGAATAGACGACTTACAGAGAAACGGCTACAAAATCATCCAGAACCCGGAGAAGTTTTGCTTTGGTATGGATGCAGTACTGCTTAGCAGCTTTGCTACAGCAAAAGAAGGTGAGAAGGTACTTGACTTAGGAACAGGCACAGGTATTATCCCTATCCTTATGGAGGCAAAGACTGACGGGGAGCATTTCACAGCTCTTGAGATACAGCCGGATAGCGCCAATATGGCAAGAAGGAGCGTCATATTAAATAATCTTTCAGAGAAGATAAATATAGTGGATGGTGACATAAAGGAAGCCTCAAATATATTTGGAAAAGGTGTCTTTAATGTGGTCACGGTAAACCCACCATATATGAATGACCTTCATGGTATAAAGAATCCTCATATGCCAAAAGCAATTGCAAGGCATGAGGTGTTGTGCAATTTGGAGGATGTGGTGAGAGAGGGAGCAGCAGTACTTAAGCAAAATGGCAGAATGTATATGGTTCACAGACCTCACAGACTTGTAGAAATTATACAGATGATGACAAAGTATAAGCTTGAGCCAAAACGCATAAGATTTGTACATCCATACAAGGACAAGGAAGCTAATATGGTTTTGATAGAGGCTTTAAAGGGTGGAAAATCTATGGTAAAAATAGAGGAGCCACTGGTAGTTTATGAGGATATAAATGTTTATACTAAGGAGCTTATTGAGCTCTATGGAAATGATTAGGGCTGCGAGAAGCGGCCCTTTTGTGGTAATTATGGAGACTATAATTGGTTAACTTAGGAAGGAGAATAAGATGGCCGGAAAATTATATTTATGTGCAACACCTATAGGGAATTTGGAGGATATTACATATAGAGTACTTAGAATATTAAACGAGGTAGATTTGATTGGTGCAGAGGACACAAGACACAGCATTAAACTACTGAATCATTTTGATATAAAGACACCAATGACCAGCTATCATGAGTACAACAAGGTTGATAAGGCAAAGTATCTGGTAGATGAAATGCTTTCAGGGAAAAATATAGCCCTTATAACAGATGCAGGCACACCGGGAATTTCCGACCCTGGTGAGGAGCTGGTGAGACAGTGCTTCGAAGCAGGAATAGAGGTGTCTTCAGTACCTGGCCCTGCCGCATGTATTACAGCTCTTACAATGTCAGGACAGCCTACGAGACGTTTTGCATTTGAGGCTTTTTTGCCGGCAGATAAAAAGGAGAGAAGTCTTGTATTAGAGGAGCTTAAAGATGAGACTAGGACAATCATAATCTACGAGGCACCACATCATCTTTTAAAGACATTAAAGGAGCTTTATGAGGTGTTGGGAGACAGAAGTATAACACTTTGTAAAGAGCTTACAAAGGTTCATGAAAATGCAGATAAATCCACACTGTCTGCATTAATAGAAAAATATGAAGAGACAGAGCCAAAGGGTGAGCATGTTTTAGTTATCGCAGGAAAAACTTTTAAGGAATTAAAGGACGAGAGTATTCAGTCTTTTATGGAAATGACTATAGATGAGCACATGGAATTATATCTCTCAAAAGGTATGGATAAAAAAGAAGCTATGAAAGTAGTTGCAAAGGATAGAGGCGTATCAAAGAGAGAAATATATGATGCCTTGTTAGATAAATAAAGAGCAAAGAAAAAGACAAGTGGGGCAATGCCCTACTTGTCTTCCATATGCTTTTCAATATATTGTTCACAGCGACGCTGTGATGCCTTCATCTCTTCGGTCATCATTTCGTCTGAATATTTTACGTCACCAAGTTCTGAGAGAGCACTTGTCAACTCATCGATGTTAATAAGATTCTTATCCATAGGGAAACCTCCTTGTATGTTTATTGCCGCCATTGTTTAAAGAAGTCTACCAGGTTGCTTAAGGATTTAACGAGAACCTGAACCTCATCCTGGTTTAGACCATTAATGGTGGCTTTTATCATTTCATCGTGGAATGCAGCGTGATGTGCATAAGCAGCACGTCCCTTGTCGGACAGAGAAATAAACACAACACGTCTGTCTGATTCGCTTCGTTCACGGTTGACATATCCCTTTTTTACCAAGTTGTTGATGGCAATAGTGAGGGTACCAACAGTGACTGATAGAGCTTTTGCAACAGAGGACATATTTTTTGGCTGAGATATACCGATAGCTTCGATAATATGCATATCATTGTTACTGATGTCCTTAAAGTCGTCAGTAATAATAGCTTTCTCTTCAATACGCATAATATCTGTGAAAAGCTTTACCAAAATTTCATTAAATGTATTGTAAACATTATCGTTAGAATTCATTTATGCCTCCTATGGCTCTAGTTACTTTTGATGATACAATATAATCGGCAAAATATCAAGAAAAACGATTTTTTATTTTGCAGTATAATATAGCAACAATAGTACCCACAGATGTGGCAATGAGTGCCGGAAATAGAATTGCTGATGGGTTTGCACTGCCATATTCCGTGCGGTAAGCAATCATGTTAACCGGGATAAGCTGTAAGGATGAAATATTAATTACTAAAAAAGTGCACATTGCATTGCTGGCAGCATCTGATTTATTTAGTTTGGACAATTCCTCCATAGCTTTTAGACCAGCAGGGGTGGCAGCCCATCCCAAGCCAAAAATATTGGCGATAAAGTTTGTCGTTATGTATTCTGACGCCTTGCTGTCTTTAGGAACGTCGGGAAATAAAAACCTGATAAGTGGGGACATAAATCTGGATGCGCTGGAGATTATTCCACATTCCTTGGCGATTTCCATAAGACCAGTCCACATGCTTATGACACCCAGCATGGTGATGGCTAAGGATACAGCATCATTGGCAGATTCCAGTGCACCATTTCCGATGGCTGACAGATTTCCGGTGAAGGCACCATAGACAATACCTATAAGAATCATACCTGCCCATAAATAATTAAGCATATACTACACCAAATGTTTTTAGTGTAGTATATGCTCATTTTAATTAAAAGTTTCTAGTATTCTTCGTCAATCCACATAAGCATTCTGTCGTAGATTATATCATAGTAGGTAGGTCCAACTGTTAAGAAAAATTCGTGGAAATCTTTTATATTAAAGTCTTTACCCAGCTGGTCCTCGGCTTTTGCCCTAAGCTCCAATATCTCTAAATTGCCAATGTAATACTGAAGGTATGTGGCAGGGTCGTAGATAAACATCTCGTATAGATCCTCAGCAAGCTCACGACCTGCAGTTGTATACTGAGAGAGGAAGTCCTCGATATCATCAACATTCCAACCCTCATAATTTACGCCGATATCCACTCTTGAATAAAGAGCAAAACCAAATCTGTCGTTTGACCTGATAGCTTCAGCTAATAATGGCTCAAGTCCGGACCAATCGTATGAATAGTACTCTACATACTGTGCCCAGCCCTCAGCATATCCGCCAAAGCTCATAAGTGTACGCATTGGGTGTGGGTTCAAGCTTAGGAAGTAATTGTTCTGATACATATGACCAGGCATTCCTTCATGAGCAAGTAGTGGGAATAAATCCATATGAGCATACTTCTCGTTAGGATTTACATATATAATATTTCTCTCATAATTGTCATATTGTGGAATCAGGTAAAATGCAGGGTTTGAGGAGCTCTGCATTGACTCTGCCACATATTTTAAATTGTATGTTGTGCACACAGGAGCTGGGAAATCTTTAGTGAGCATACTCATAAGATTTGTAAGTATTTCATCTGGCTCTGTGTATGTGTAGTTAAGGTCGCCATCCAGCTTATCATATATATCAGGGTCTTTAGTGAGGATAGTTGAAAAGGCTACTATATTGTCGTATAAATCGTCCTCAATCACTTCTATAAGCTCGTCTATAGTTTTATCTGAGCCTGTATAAAGTCTCACTAAAGCTTCATAGTATTCCTCGCCACCCTCATATTCAGAAAGACCTCCTTCTGTTGTCTTAGAGCCTTTAAGCGCTGTAAGTCCTGATATGATGCTCTGGTATGCCGGAATGAAGTTATCTGTAGCAAGCTGTCTTATCTGCGATTTATAGCTTTCCTTCTCCTCGGCTGTGACAAACTCACATTCATCTATCACCTTAAAAATAACTGACATAAATGCAGGCTCTGATGCAGAGAGAATATCATTACACTGAGTTACAACCTCATCAATAGCCTCATCGGCTAAAGCGTAGCCCTTCTCTGCGCGCCATTCTTCAATATCTAAAAGACCTAATACATATTCATCACAGTTTTCCAAAACAGTCAGGTAATCCTTGATATCCTGTTCGTCGTCTAGTGAGTATTCAGATAAAATAAGAGGCAGCTCAAACTGTACGCCGGAAGCTGGTGAAAAATATTCACTAAAGTAAAAGTATTCATCTAGTGGCAGGCAGTTTTCAAGATATTCCTTCATAGTGTCATATGTTAACTGCTGCTCATAAGTAAGAGCGCTGTAATCATATGTCAAAAGAGTATCAAGGAGAGCTTTGTCTTCATCATAAGAATTTAGATAATCATCTATAGTGTAATCACCCCAAATAGACTCATATTCTGTAATGCCAAAATTCTCAGGATTTTGTAAATCAAAATGAGTAGACACAAGGCTGTATGCCTGAGACTCCTTATATTCATCATCTAAAAATTTATTAAATGATTCCTGAACTTCAATTTGCTCTGCTGTAAACTCTTTATCCTTTGGATTTTTTGTATTTTGTGAGGAACCGGGACCATCAGGTATAGGCTCGTTGCTGTCAGTAGTTTCCTCTTCACCTTTGGAAGTATTTTCTTCAGTACCAGTAGTGGTTTCATCTTTTAAAAAGCGGTCAAATCTTGCATTGTGACAGCCTGTAAAGAGAAGAACAGCTGATAAGGTTAAAGCTGTAAACTGGATTATTTTTTTTCTCATTTTATCTCCCTCTTTCAAAAATATAATGCAAATTATTTAATATCCATCATTTTATCATATATAGCGGTTGGTTTACAATATTCTCATTTTATGATATGATTTTTTTATTGAATTAATGCGAATATCAGCTGCCTTTTCATGGAGAGGGAAAGGAGCAATATGAAGCAAATTTTTTCTTGGTGGAAGTTCTTTCTGACAGGAGTAGCAACTCTTATTTTATTCCTGTGTGCAGACCCCATTGTGACCAAAGCAGGTGAATTGTATTTTGATGAAGAAGGCAGTCTGTATATGACTGCAAGAGAGAAAAAGGCTAGTGGTAGTGTAAGCTATAAGACCATAGGATGGATTATCAAAAGATATGATATGCCCATAGACATTCCTGGGCAGCAGTATGTGGTGGTGACAAAGACTAGCTACAAGCCGGACGAAACGGACCCAAACGACAGCAGATATGTTTACAGCTATTTCAAATCTGATAAGGAAGAGATTCTTAGTGCTGTAAAATCCGTTTCTACGGAGTGGTATAACATACTTACAAATTACGGTGATACTGTGTATATAGACAGTGTGATGACAGTTCAAAATAAAGGAATTCCACTGGGAACATTGTATCCAGGTGGTTCTTATACGGGTGAGGTATATTTTACTTATGAGGGAATATCGGAAGCCAGGTCGTGGGCATCAAAGGAGAGTATAAAGATTCATTTTGGAATAGAGGTGAGGTTCCCTATTATCATTAAGCCTCAGACTACATCATACAGAGAGTGTATGGTAACACCTGTGTCCATAACGAGCTCGCATTATAATGGGTTTAATCTGTCTTCGGACAAATTTGAATTGTCTTCGGGAATACCATCTGGAGAGAGTTTAAAATTAAAAGGACAGGCAGATGATGCTATATATAAATTGAATTTGGAAAAGGTTGATGGACAGGTTACTGTGGCTGTGGCAGTTCCGGTAAAGTACATTCTTAAGTGGACAGATTATTATGGAAAGGCCAGAGAGGAAGAGCGAACTATCTACAAATATTATTATGTGTCAAAAGGCATATCATACTATAGGTATGTATCTTTAGATATTATGCCATTGGAGGAGATTGCAATAGCAGGGCAGGTTATAGGTGGAAGCAAAAATGTTAATGTCGGGGCGAAGCCCGATGTTGGTAAAATTACAAGTGGTACTGTCAGCTATGGCAGTGTGAAAAACCACGTGATTGATATAGAAATACTGCCAATATCCACTACGCCAGTGGAGGTGCTTACAAGTGATACATACTTTAAGCCGGCAATACCGGACACAAGCTACAGCTATGAGGCACAAAAAGCATTAGGTAGTGTGACAACCATAAGTGACAGGGTAGTTATAAACGGAACAGAAATATTGTCGGATAAACAGGGAGAAATGTATGGTGAAAGTCCAAAGAAATATATTTCACCTAATATGATAAATGTTAATGTAGATAATATTTCCATACCGAAGGAAATGATGAATGGAAGTGATTATCAGGTAGATGGAACACTTTATTATTTAGGTGATGATGGCACAAGAGTTAGCTATAATATGAGCAAGCTGCCTGACATAACAGTTCATACACCGGTTGTGTGCAATATAACTATTAATACAGATAAAAGCTTAAACCAGATGGTTACCCCTCAGAGTGGAGATATAGTATTGGGGGAGATGTTTGCCATTTCTTTTAGCGATTTTGGAAATCATAGAGATATTAGTGGATATAAGCTGAACAATTACAGTAAATATGTGGATAAAAGACAAGTGAACCTTCCCTTTGATGTGATTTATAATGGAGTAAGATATAAGGCAGGAACATGGATAAATCTCAAATCATTTTATGAAAAATTTACAGTATGCGAAGATAATACAGAGGGCACATATTCAATTAAGGCAAGAACACTGGCATATAATAATCCTATTGATATAGGGGACAATCAGGTGCAATGGTGTGCAAATACTTCGTTAGATAAATATGGTGCTTATAGTGAGATAAATGTAAGACTGGTAGGAAAGATTCATAATCTTACGGTTACTACCGTTGATAAAAGCAGTAAGGCACCTGATTTGCCACTTGTCATAGAGGAAAGTGAAGATAACAAAACACAGGTAAATTGCGTGGAGATATCGATTACTACTGTTGGTGACTTAGGTGATAGTGATTATCTTATGGTAGAGTATGATTACTATGTGGAAGGGGTAAATGGTGCATTAACCCCTGTAGATGTGTATAAAGTGGTAAAAAGAGACCAGTTAAGTGGAGAAATATTAGAAAAATTAATAGATAATGATATTTGGAATAGGCAGTTTTGTGTTGTCAGTGGGAATGTTGGATTATGGACAAAGGAGTTTCAGTTGCCCGGTGAATATATTGCCGTGCCAATAGGAACGTCAGAGGAAGACATAAAAGATGCTATAAAAAGTGGAGATACAAAGGAGCTTTTCATAGAAGATGGAAGGCTGGTTGTGGCAGCGGAATTTACCAGATACAAAAATGGTGCTTCATATGTAAGCTACATAAATGAGGATAATGGAAAGAAGGGATATTGCAATATGTGGCTTAAGGAGGGAGGTAGTAGCAAGATACCATATGGTATGGTTTTAAAACTTGGTCAGCCAGAGGATAGCTACTATGATTACGAGATTTCGGGGACACATTAAAATATATCTGGCAGGGTTTGACCTAATATTATACATAATGTAAAATAAAAGAATATTGGAGAAGGGAACCAAATATTCCATGGAAAGAATTAAAAAAATTTTTCGAAACCCTGCATCAGATTTGTTATTTGTGTTAGGATTAGTTATTTCGTGTATAATTTTGTTGAATATAGCCAATTTGGTAACAAGTATATCTGTTGAAGATAAAACTGTAAACTCATATAAATATGCATCACGAATGGTTATCTCAGAAACTTTAAATGACGAAATATCTTTATCTCTTATTAATTATCTGGATAATTTTGATAAGGGAAATGTTTACCTTACAAAATCAGTGCATATAGATAATCAGAGTGATGGAAAATTTGCATATGTGCTTATGGAAAATAATGAAGAGCTTTCATTTGAATTTAAAGAAGGCAGTTATCATAAGGATTTAAAATATAGCAACGCAGTCATTATTGGAGAAAGCCTCGAGGAGTATGTTATTAAACAGGAAGGAAAAAGCTATATATACTTTGATAATGAAAAATATAGTGTAATAGGAATTTTAGAAAATAAGATGTCGTCTGGAATAGACCAATCTATATATATATTATGGGATAGCATTGACAGTCAGATAAAACAAACATGGTTTACATACGATTTTATATCAGGTCAGATATATTTTGAAAGTAATATGTATGATGCAACTGTTATGGATGAGTTTAGAAATAAGGTTAGTACATATGGCGTTAATGTTGATGTTATAGGAAATGACAAAAAAGTAAGCGGAGATATGAATCAGTGGTATAAGATGCTTAATGAGATATTATTAGGTGTTGCATTGGCGTTTTCGATTATAACCTGCTTTAGCGTGTCGTATTTATGGCTCTTAAATAGAAGGAAAGAGTTTGCAATAAGGATTGCGTACGGATATAACAGATGGCAAATATTTAAACTACTATTTATTGATATATTTAGATTGATTATACCAGCTTTTATTGTGTCCTTATTGATACAGTTTGTCTATGGCTGTGCGCTTAATAAAACAGTTTTGCTTGGTGAAATGTTTTGGCTGCGAATATCAATAATTTTTGTAGGTATTGTAACCATTGTTTTAATAAATGCGTTTTATTTGGTAACTAAGATGAAGAAATTTTCTGCCATTATGATAAATGAGGAAAAATAAGTAAGAGGAGAGAATAGTGTTACATTTACGATTGGCAATAGATAATATATTTTCACAATTTAAAAGATTTTTAATTTCTGTGATAATTATAGCGGTTAGTATTATCACACTGGTCTGCACAGTATTAGCATATGAGCTACAAGGATATGCTTATGATTCGTGTGATGAGCTACTTGCCCAAGGTTTTGAAAAAACAGGAGTATTATACGTGGATGATGAAACAGAACATGAAATAGAAGATGCGGGAACTTGTTTTTGGGAGGATGCTAGCACAAGAAAAGAAATTGCATCATTGGGTTGTATGTCAACATATTTATTCAGATTCTCAGATGAGCTATTAAATATTCAAGGTGAAAATGATGAGGGAATATTTATCACTAATGGAGATGAGTTTACGGTCATGACAATTGACGCAAGAAGCTTAAATCTTTGTAATATGGAATTATCAAAAGGAATCGAACCAGAGGAATTAGAGTTTTCTAGGGAATCAGGCGAAAATATACATAGATATATATACCTTGGGTCAGCATATGAATCTATACCGATAGGAACTGAATATATAATGGAGGGTGCAGGCTATTCTTTTGTATACACAGTAGCAGGTATATTAGAGGAAGGACAAAGATGGGTATCACCTAATTTATCGATTGAAATGAATAGTACAAGCATAGATTATACAATCGATTGCACATATGGAATATTCTGTGTGGATAATTTACAGTATTTTACCAATGAATTATGGATAAGTGCCAGCGATGAATATAGTATAGACGAAGCTGTAGAAGTCTGCTTAGAGGTGGCTGATAAATATGGTGTAACTGTGAGATATACAACACTTACAGAATTATATGAGACATCTTGTATGGAGAATGTTCAGATATTGTCATACCTTGCAGAAGTTTTTGTAATTATAGTGCCAGCCGTATTACTTATGCTTATTGCAATGCAGATTGTATCTATGTTGTTTGAATTAAATACTTATGGAATTATGTGCTCAATGGGATTTGGCACAAAAGATATAAGTATTATGATTATGATTAAAAATATTATAATGGCACTGATGGGTTTGGTAATAGCGGCACCTGTTATTGTGTGGATTGAAAAGAGTTTTATGAAGGAAGCGCCAGCTCCTATTTTGGCAGAGGTGCCGTGCTTGGTGGCACTTCCTATAGCAGTAGTTATATTATTAGTGGTGATTTTTTTAACCACTATAGTATCAATAATTATGTTAAAGAGATATACACCTGTGGAACTTATGGGAAAGCGTAATTAGTAGCGAGAGGGAAAAAATGATTAGATTAGAAGATATAAAAAAGGATTATGTTAATAATAAAAATTGCACTCATGCATTAAGAGGAGTGGATTTACACATTAGAGAAGGATCTTTTACGGGTATTATTGGTACGTCGGGTTCGGGAAAATCGACACTTCTTAATATAATCGGAGGTATGGATACACCGACGGAGGGCAAATATTATTTTTATGATGAACTTATCTCAGATTATAATAGTGAGAAGCTTCAGAAATTTAGGAAGAAAAACATAAGCTTTGTATTTCAGAATTTTGCGCTTATGAATAGATATTCAGTTTATGAGAATGTGGAAATGCCACTTCTCATAAGAAAAGTTAAGAACAAGAAAAAGATAGTTATGGATTGTTTGGAGCAGATGGGAATTGCAGATATGGCAAAGAAATATCCTACACAGCTCTCGGGAGGGCAGCAACAGAGATGTGCTATAGCGAGAGCATTGGCTGCAGACACGCCACTTCTTCTTGCAGATGAACCTACAGGTGCTCTTGACCAGAAAACAGGGGCTGATATCATTGATTGCTTTAAAGCTGTACATAAATCAGGAAAAACAGTCATCTTAATTACTCATGATATGAATGTCGCTGCAAGATGCGAAGAAATAATAAAAATAGAAGATGGATTAATACAGCTGTAATAAGTATCTGCTTTGTATAGTAAAATAGTTTACAATTAACCCTTGACAAAACAATTTAATATTAATAAACTACCAATATATATGAAAATGCTATGAAGAGAAGAGTAGTTCCAAAGTATATGCACAGAGAACTCCGGTAGCTGAGAAGGAGACGTAGAGAGTGGAATGAAGATGGCCTTGGAGCTGCGTACCGAGTCCGATGGATTAGGCTACGACGATTTACCACCGTTATATGGTAAGACTGTGATGGCAGTCGCTAAGGCAGGTAATGTGAGTTACCTGTGAAGTAAAGTGGTACCACGTGAGATTAGCTCCCGTCTTTATATGCCTGTAGGCAATAAAGGCGGGAATTTTTTTAACAGCGAGAGCTTTGAAGAAGCGAAGCGGCCGAATCACAAGGGATAAGCGAAAAACGAGAAAGGAATGATTTATAATGAGCAAGAAACCATATTACATTACAACAGCCATAGCTTACACTTCAGGTAAGCCTCATATTGGAAACACATACGAGGCAGTACTTGCAGACAGTATTGCAAGATTTAAGAGACAGCAGGGCTATGATGTATTTTTCCAGACAGGAACAGATGAGCATGGTCAGAAGATTGAGCTTAAGGCTGAGGCAGCAGGCATCACTCCACAGGAGTTTGTTGATGGTGTTGCAGGAGAGATAAAGGGAATCTGGGATCTTATGAACACATCATATGATAAGTTTATCAGAACAACTGATAAGGACCATGAGAAGCAGGTTCAGAAAATATTTAAGAAGCTTTATGATAAAGGCGATATTTACAAGGGATTTTATGAGGGAATGTACTGTACTCCTTGTGAGTCATTTTTCACATCATCACAGCTTGTAGATGGCAAGTGTCCTGACTGTGGACGCCAGTGTCAGCCTGCAAAGGAGGAGGCATACTTCCTTAAGCTTAGCAATTATACAGACAGACTGGTAAAGCATATTGAGGAAAATCCAGAGTTTATCCAGCCAGAGTCAAGAAAGAACGAGATGATGAACAATTTCATCAAGGCTGGTCTTCAGGACCTGTGTGTATCTAGAACATCATTTAAATGGGGAATTCCTGTAGATTTTGATGATAAGCACGTTATATATGTATGGATTGAAGCCCTTTCAAACTATATTACAGGTTTAGGTTTTGATGTAGATGGCAATCATGACGAGAAATACAACAAATATTGGCCGGCAGATTTACACCTTATCGGTAAGGATATCTTAAGATTCCATACTATTTATTGGCCAATTATGCTTATGGCACTTGATATTCCATTGCCAAAGCAGGTATTTGGACATCCTTGGTTACTTCAGGGTGATGGCAAGATGAGTAAGTCTAAGGGAAATGTTATTTATGCAGATGACCTTGTAGATTTCTTTGGTGTAGATGCAGTTCGCTACTTTGTTCTTCACGAGATGCCATTTGAAAATGATGGTGTCATCACATGGGAGCTTTTAGTAGAGAGACTTAATTCGGAGCTTGCCAATACACTTGGAAATCTTGTGAACAGAACAATATCTATGTCGAATAAATACTTCGATGGCGTAGTGACAAATACTAATGTACACGGTGAAGGCGGATTTGATGATGACCTTAAGAAATGTGCTCTTGAGGCAGTGGAGAAGGTAAGCGCAAAGATGGATAAGCTTCGTGTTGCCGATGCCATTACAGAGGTATTTACATTGTTTAAGAGATGTAATAAGTATATTGATGAGACAATGCCTTGGGCTCTGGCAAAGGATGAGGCCGAGAGTGATAGACTTAAGACAGTTCTCTACAATCTGGTTGAAGCAATTTGCATCGGAGCAACTCTTCTTGAGTCATTTATGCCAGAGACAACAGGAAAGATACTTACACAGCTTAATGCTTCCCCTAGAACATTGGAGGATTTAGCTACATTTGGCCTTTACCCATCAGGAAATAAGGTGACAGATAAGCCGGAAATTCTCTTTATGAGACTTGATAGTGCTGAGGTTATGGCTAAGGTAGAGGAGCTTCAGAAGAAGAATGCTGAGCCAGAGGTTAAGTATCCAGAGGTAGAGCCAAAGGCAGAGATATCTATAGATGATTTTGATAAGGTTCAGCTTCGCGTAGGTGAGGTTATCAAATGTGAGCCGGTTCCAAAGGCTAAAAAGCTTCTCTGCTCACAGATTAGAATTGGAAATGAAGTTCGTCAGATAGTATCAGGTATTGCAGCTTACTATAAGCCAGAAGATATGGTTGGCAAGAAGGTAGCAGTTATCACAAACCTTAAGCCGGTTAAGCTTTGTGGTGTATTATCAGAGGGAATGATTCTCGCAGCATCTGATGATGAAGGCAACTTATCAGTACTGACAGTTGACAAGGATATAATTGCAGGAAGTGAGATTTGCTAAAGAAACGAGTCATGTATCAGTAATTTTATGCTTGCATAAGAAATTACTGATATTTGACGAGTGAACCGCATGAGTAATGTAGAGCGATAGCTCGGAATTACGAATGAGGTGGATGCGAGAGTTTCGAAGAAACGTAGCATCCACTTTAGCATATATAAAGAGGGAAGACAGTTATGATAATCGATACACATGCACATTATGATGATGAGCGTTTTGATGACGATAGGGAAGAACTTCTTACAGGGATGAAAGCAAAGGGCATTGACATAATAGTCAATGCCTCTGCTACCGTTAAAGGTTGTTTTGATTCTTTGGCATTGGCAGAAAAATATGATTTTGTCTATACTATGGCAGGAATTCATCCTAGTGACACCTTAGACTTGGAAGAGCCAGGTGTATTTGAGGAGATTAAAAAAGTAGCAGCACACAAAAAATGTGTGGCTATAGGTGAAATAGGTCTTGATTACTATTGGGACGAGCCGGACAGAGAAATTCAAAAGAAATGGTTTGCCGAGCAGCTCGATTTCGCTAAAGAGATAGGAAAACCTGTAAATATTCATTCAAGAGATGCAGCAGCAGACACGTTAGACATAATGAAGGCCGAAGGAGCAAAAGATTTAGGTGGAATCATTCATTGTTTTTCTTATGGAACTGAGATGGCGAAAGAGTACTTGAATATGGGATTTCATATTGGTGTAGGTGGAGTTATAACCTTTAAAAATGGAAAGAAGCTAAAGGAAGTAGTGGAGTATGCACCGTTAGATAGAATTGTTCTTGAGACTGACTGTCCGTATCTTGCACCAGAGCCATATAGAGGAAAGAGAAATCAATCAGACTACCTTCATATGGTGGCAGAAGAGATTGCCAATATAAAAAATATCACAAAAGAAGAAGTCGTAAGAATAACAAGGGACAATGCACTTAGAGTGTATGGAATAAATGTATAAGCACTGTATAATCATAAACTATAAAAAGAGATATCCGCTATTATCAGAAAAACTGATGATAGCGGATATTCTTTAATAATTAGCATAAAGATTTATTCTGCGTAATATATGCACCAAATTGGTGTAAGCTTAAGTCCTGTTCCGTCTTTATCAAAATAGAAACAGCACACACCGGCTTTAGTAAGATACTTATTGTTAAAAAGCTCACGGTGATGAGATGATGCTGTTGTCAAAGCAGAGCATGCCATATCAACAGTGGAAGTGCCTGAAACTATAGCTATGTTGTAGTCAAAGTTCCAACCACTGCCATTTAATAGCGCCCCTGCAGCCTGTAAAACTACATTGTTTAATTCTGCCGACAGAGAACTGTCATATATGAGCTGTGGTGGAGTCTCAATACTGATTAAATTTCCAAAATCATCAATATTATAATGGACTGCATTTTCGCGATTTTTATTTGCAGCTGTAAATAATTCTGAAGCGGCATTATTGTCATAATATCCCCAGACATCTCCGTAGTTGTGTAAGGAAGGACCGGTATAAGTGCAGTTTTTACAAGCAAGATGTCTTGTGGCTTCGTTTTCGTATACCCAGTAAGTGTCGTGTACACCAGTTGGGTCTACTTCGTGACTATTTATTATATTCTTGCATTTACCGCACTTTAGTATTGAGGTACCACTTTCTATACAGGTTGGTTCCTTTGAATACTGCCATTTTTCTCCTGAGCTGCTGTGACAAGGGTTATAGAAGGTTATAGACATAACACATACAAAGTCATCAAATGAGACCTTATAATTTTCATAACAGTATTTACTTGCCCAAGCCGGAGCTAAATTGTTTTTAACATAGTTTTCAGCTTCATCGGCTGATAGTCTGCCTAATTCGTCTCCGTATCTATATATAACACGGAAGCTATAAGGTGTTGTATGGAGCTCTTTTAATAAACCTTCTATATCAGCCACAGACTTAATACAGTAGGCTTCATTGTTGTAATGAGAACCGTGATAATTGTTTTCACCTACAAACACATGAACATATTTTGTGGTGCTATTTACTTCTATGGAGCTTTCGCTTATATGTACAGTCACATCAAGACTATCATAGGCCCATACAGCAATCTCATAAAAAATGTCATCATTGACAAGCTCGCTAGCCATTGGATAATTAGTCTGGTCATAGTCGGCGTCTTTTATAGTCTTTATGAGGTTTTTAATGTCCTCTTTTGTACAGAGCTTTTTGACAGGTGTATATTTACCATTTGACAGATTCGTATAAAATGTACAGCTACATATAGTTGTGTTTGGAATTCTAACATAAGAATACTTTTCTATACCATAATTATGCGTCACAAATTCCAGCATCATTCCTTTTATTTTTTTGCTCATGTCTGATATGCTAATCCAATTTGTATCCCACGAAATGCTTATTTGTGAGGAGTTTGCATCGATAGCTTTCTTTACCGCAGCTGAGAGAGAAGCTTCGTCTGTTACTCTTGGAGATATGTCACTAAGCCATGGAGCACCCACTTCATAAGCTTTTGTATGTAATGATGAAGAACAGGTTTGTACAGAGCTCTTTGCTGTGTGGTCTTTGTACATAAGTTCATCTGAGATGAGGAAATAGCTGTAACGGTTATATTTGTGGTCATCAAATGCCTTATCTGTAGAAACAGGGTCATCCCAAGTTACATCTACGTTGTACCATTTTCCGTCTATTTTAACCTGGTTCCAGGCATGAGGTCCGCCGGCAGTACCGGTTACATATGTACATTCAAGGCCGGCAAGCTCACATAAAAGGTCAAAGGTTTTTGCGTATCCTGCACAAACGGCATATTTATTTTTTAATGCGCCAATGACATTGTAGCTGGCGTTTGGAATTGTGTTTGCAAGGTAGTTGTCATAATCGTAATCAATATTTACAACCATATAGTCATGAATTGCCTTTGCTTTTTCAAAATCACTCATATTTTTTGTGATGATTTTGTCAATAACAGCCTGTGCCAGCTTTTTTGCCTCTGATGTAGCACTGCCACCATATGACTCGGCGATTTTATCGCTGTTTTTATCAGCAACGACATTACCATTATTATTAGAGCCGTTATTGTTAGAGCTGTTGTTATTAGAATTGTTATTATTAGTGTTGCTATTATTAGAGCTGTTATTATTAGAGTTGCTGCTACCATTGCCCTTGTTATTAGAGGAAGTAGTTGTCTCTTTCTCAGTGGTAGAGCTGGTTGTTTCATCTTCTGTAGAAGAGGTATCCTCAGAAGATGTGAGATTTTCTGTGGTTGTATCCTGGTAAGATGTGGTATTTTCCTCATTTAAGGATGTATTCTGTGATGTGGCTTCTTCCTTATGTGAAGAGTCACTTTCTGTCAAAGCTTCTTTTGTAGTAGAAACTTCGGATTTTGTTTCTTCTGGAGAATTAGAGCAGCCTGTAGCTGATACAAGTGAGAATGCTGCTATAACCAGAAGAGTGTAAAAACGTTTTTTCATACTGACACTTCCTTTTCGATGAAATTGTTCGCTTGATTTGTAAAAAAGCGAATTTATATTATTTGAAACTGTACCTTTACTTAAATAACACATTAGATTAGTGTTAGGTTTTAATATAAAAAATTTTATATATTTACTGGGCAACAAAAGTTACTTCTGGTTGGGTATTTTCATTTTCTACCCACTGTTCTACATAAGAGCCGGCCTTTCCGTAAACTGTTATAGGACCATAGGAATCGCCTGTGGCAAATGCAAAGTCACCTATCTTAGTAACACTTTCTGGAACGTAAATTTCAAAGCCTGGGCTTCCACCATGTCTTACACCATCTAAATCATAGTAAGCAAGAATAGAAAATGCATCTGCGCTTATTTTTTCAACCCCATATTCAATTTCTATCTTTGATAAATTATAACAACCACAAAAACCGCATTCTGGAATGGTTTTAATATTTGAAGGAATGAAAACATAGGTTAAGTTAGTAAGGTTCTGAAAAGCACCTAAGCCAATCTCTGTTATTTGCTTTGGAATCTCAAGAGAAGTAAGTCCCATTGCATTCATACCATGCATTCCTATTTTAGTAAGAGTGCTCGGAAATGTCATGCTTGTTACTTTGGAAAAACCAAAAAAGTTATTTTTTCCAATAGCTGTTATTCCTTCGCTAAGTATGATTTCATCAACATCTTTGTAATACATTTGCCAAGCTACAGGCTTCATATCTGGAAACCTGTCTCCAAAGTTGGTATACCATGGACCGCCTTGTTCAAAATCAGGAATTGCGCCTGTTCCATTTACATAAAGTGTTGTTCCAACTATCTCCCACTGAATCCTTCCTTCTGCTAAAGTACCACTTGCCACCACATAAGTTTCAGAGGAAATCACTTCACTGGCAGTTTCCTCGCCGCATACAGTACAAACCATGTGTTGCAATCCGTCTGTGGTGCCAGTCACCTCTGTAACTACAATCCAATCACTTTCTGTATGAGGTAGCTTCGGCAATTCTTCTCTCTCGAATTCACGGCCGCAAAATATACAAGAATAAGTTTTAATACCTGTCTGACTGCAGGTAGCTTCTCTGATTATTTCAATATCATCTGTGCAATGGTCGATTCTATCAGTTTTTTCTATATATGTATCTCCGCATTCACATGTATAGGTAATCTCACCTTGTCCGTCTTCCTCGCAGGTTGGCTCTTTTGTCACGGCACTTGTGTAATTATGTTCATGAGTTGGAGCATCAGCTACAACTTCATTACCGCTACCATCCTGTGTCAGCACGACACCGGCTACAGTTCCACCTACGGCAAGTGTTGCCGCTGTTGCCGCGATGGCTATCTTTGTTCCAACAGTCATACCAGCTTTAACGGCAGCTGTTTTTATGGCAGCACCTACAGTGGCTTTGGCTGTTTCCTTTGCAGCTTCCTCTGCAACAGCTTTAGCAACTTCTTTTGCCGCCTCTTTTCCTACCTCAGTAGCGGCTGTGGCTGATACACTGCCTGTAACGCCCTCCACGCCGGCTAAAATAGCAGCCGCACCTTCAGGAACAGCACATGCCTTGGCCTCCTCTGAAAGCATCCAAACAAGGAAAGGAATGGCAGGAATACTGTAAAGCTTTGTGCCCTTCTTCTCTAATGCCAAAACATCTTCCTTTATTTTCTTTCTGGCGTAATTCAGTCGGCTCTTGATAGTATTTTCAGAGCATTGGCATATTTCAGATATCTCTTTAACACTTTTCTCTTCATAGTAGAATAATATAATAGACAGACGCTGGTCTGCAGGTAGCCCATCTACTATATCTAAAACAAGTCTTTTAGTTTCATCATAATCTATTTTTTCATCGGGCTTAAACTCGATTTTTTCCTCTTCAAATTCAACGACAGGATTGTCCTCAGTCTCCATTTCGGAAAAGAAGATTGGGTTTTTCTTGCGTAAATAATTTTTAGCTCTATTTGCAACAATAGTGTCTACCCAACCCTGAAAATTGCCTGTTTTATAATCTCCAAGATTCTTAAATACGGCTATGTATGATTCCTGCAACACATCCTCTGTTGCATCATCATCTAACAGTATTCGTTTTGCCACATAATAGGCAGTTTTAATAGTATCATTATAAATTTCAGCAAAAGCTTCCTTATCACCAGTCTGAGCTTTTTTAATAAGATTTTCTGTTATCATAAGTGTCTCCTCCCAACGTATAAAGTGTTATAATTCGTTAACTAAGAAAATTTGTGCTTCTACTTAAATAACACATAAGATTTGTGTTGGGTTTTAAGAAAAAATATTTTTATAAAGAATTTTAAAAAAAATCACAATAAATATACCTATTATTCTATCATCTAATATTATTTTTCACAAGAGAGTAAAAGTAAATAACCTTTACATATCTGTTCCAACCGTGATATATTATCTAAATGACAGTCGGAATCGAGGAGGATGTATGGCGACATTAGGAATACCAAAAAATACTATAGAGATTTTGCAGAAATATAATTTTATGTTTCAAAAGAAGTTCGGCCAGAATTTCCTTATAGATACACATGTGCTGGATAAGATTATAAGTGCAGCAGGCATTACAAAGGACGATATGGTGCTGGAAGTAGGTCCGGGAATCGGAACTATGACTCAGTATCTTTGTGAGTCAGCAGGCAAGGTCATCGCTGTTGAAATTGACAAAAATCTTATTCCGATATTGGAAAATGATACGTTGAAGGATTACGACAATGTACGTGTCATAAACGAAGACATTTTGAAGCTTGATATAAATAAACTGGTGGATGAGGAAAATGGAGGAAAACCTATAAAGGTGGTTGCCAATCTTCCCTATTACATTACAACTCCTATTATTATGGGGCTTTTTGAGAGTCAGGTACCTATTGAAAGCATTACAATTATGGTACAAAAGGAAGTGGCAGACCGTATGCAGGTGGGACCGGGAACAAAGGATTACGGTGCATTGTCGCTGGCAGTTCAATATTATGCCAAGCCGGAAATCATAGCAAATGTACCGCCAAACTGTTTTATGCCTAGACCTAATGTAGGCTCTGCCGTAATTAAATTGACACGACATAAACAGGTGCCTGTGCAGGTTAAGGATGAGAAGCTTATGTTTAAGCTGATTCGCGCGGCATTTAATCAGCGAAGAAAGACATTGCAAAACAGCATCAACAATTCGCCAGAGCTTAGTTTGAGTAAGGAGCAGGTAGTTAATGCTCTTGATACAATGGGACTTAGCCAGACTATAAGAGGTGAGGCATTAAGCTTAGAGCAGTTTGCCGAGCTTGCTAATTATCTTGCTTAACACGGAGGAAGAGATTTTGGATATTATTGAAAATATGGTTTTTGATGAAGAGCGCTCATTATATAACCTAAAGAATACAGAAGTAAAGAATTGTACATTTGCAGGTCCGGCTGATGGAGAGTCAGTGCTTAAGGAGGCAAGGAATATAGTAGTCTCAGACAGCAGTTTTTCACTTAGATACCCATTTTGGCATGTAAGAGGATACAAGATACAGAACTCTACTATGGATGAAGGCACCAGGGCACCAATCTGGTATGCGTTTGATGGGGAGATAGAGAGTTCTACGATTAATGGCATTAAATGTCTCAGAGAATGTGAAAATGTGGACATACATAACTGTAAGGTTGTTTCTGACGAGTTTGGCTGGAGATGCAACAATATTAATATCACAGATTCAGATATGGAGTCAGTTTACTTTCTTTTTGAATCTAAGAACGTAAAGATAGATAAGCTTCATATGAAGGGAAAGTACTCATTCCAGTATATGGAGAATGTGGAGATAACAGACTCAGTTTTAGACACAAAGGATGCCTTTTGGCATAGCAAAAATGTCACAGTTAGAAATTCTGTTGTTAAAGGTGAGTATCTTGCATGGTTCTCGGAAGGGTTGACACTTATTGATTGTAAGATTATAGGTACGCAGCCACTTTGTTATTGCAAGGATTTAAAGTTAATCAACTGTACAATGGAAGGCACTGATTTGTCATTTGAGTACTCTGATGTGGAAGCTGACGTAAAGGGTCACATTATATCTGTAAAGAATCCAAAGTCCGGAAAGATAGTGGCAGATTCTGTGGGAGAAGTGATTTTCGAGGACGCTGTAATGGAGACAAATGGAGAGGTAGTAATAAGATAATTTTCTTATAATAAAGAAACAAACCTTCACATATATTTTAAAAAATATATGTGGAGGTCTTTTTTTGCAGAGAATAATTGCGTACATATACAGATATAAGGAAAGTGATGGAGTATATACAAAATGTGCAAATAGCGGTTTTTGCCGTGTGATGATGTGCACCGATGAATGTATGGTAAATATATGCTTTAAAGATACCAGCAAAGTAACAGGTAAATATAAAATATATGAATTTAAGATACCTGATAAAAAGCAATCGGGCTGCATTGCTATCAATATGGAAAAGGAAATCGGAGAGGGAACCATTTGTGATGGTCAGATGAATACAAAGGTTCTGGTGGGGCATGGTGACGGACTGTTTATAGAGTGCGGTTCAAATACCTATGTTGTATTCTGGGGTGATACCCCAAATCAGTTTACAGTTACAAAAGAGGATATGAATATACCGGAAAATATAATAGAAGATGTGGGTATAGAGCCAGAATCATCGAGGGAAACAGAACAGGTTAAGATAGAGGTAAAGGTTGAAAGGGAAACAGAGAAAAAAGTGCAGAATCCTATGATAGAACGAGCATTTAGCAGACTTTGCAAAGTCAGATTCCTTATAGAAGGAAAGGAGCGGGCGGTTGTGAAGCTAAGACCACAGGATATGTTGATGCTTCCAAGACATTGCTGGAGACTTACCAGCAATCCATTTTTAATGGAAGGTTATTATGTTCATAAACATATTCTTTTATATAGGGAAGAAAAAGGTTTTGTGCTGGCAGTTCCGGGAAGCGGAAGAGAGCAGGAGGAGGCGTATGCCAAGCGGTGCGGATTTGTAAATAAAACATCAGGAGGGGATTCTGGGAAGAAGGATATAAGAAATTATTATTATTTATATTTATAATATGATAAAAATGGCATTTTTCCACTTTTAATAAAAAAAGATATATGTTAGAATATGCATATAGTATGTTTTGTCTGTGAAAAAGGGATGGTGGTAAAATGCGATTTATAAGAGTTAATGAATTAACAAAGGGAATGAGGTTGGCAAAGCCAATATATAACAAAAATGGAGTAATGCTTTACGATAGAGATACAAAGCTTACAAAACAGGGTATAAACAGTATTAAAAACTTTAAGCTTATAGGTATATATATTCTTGAACCGGCGGAGCCTCTTCCACCGATGACAGAGGACGATATTGAGTTCGAGAGATTTCAGACTATGAGTGTCTTTGGTCTTAAAGAAGATATGGAAGCGCTTATGGCAGGCAAGAAGCCAATCAATATGATGGATCTTATTAAATCACTCATAAAGAGATATGCGAAGCGTTCCAATAAAGTGAATTTCGTACAGAATCTAAGAAGCTGTGATGATTATGTTTATAAGCACTGCATTAATGTGGCTGTATTGGCAGCTCTTATGGGAGCGAGACTTCGCATAAGTGTAGATGACATGAAAGATATGGTGTATGCTGCACTTATCCATGATATAGGAAAGCTTTACATACCTCAAAATATTGTTGAGAAGACAGAGCTTTCTGATGATGATAAAATGCAGATTTATATGAGTGAGATGAAGGGTGAGCGTCAGCTTCAGGAGATGGATTTTTATAATGCAAATATTAAGCAGATGCTTCAGCAAAAATACAATCTTCAGACAGATGAGAGTATAACTGCGGATGATAAGCGTTTTAAGCAGTGTGCAAGGATATTGCAGGTTGCAGAGTACTATGATGATTTGACATCTATGAAGATAGGTAAGGAGCCTTGTTCAGATATAGTTGCCATAAGAGACCTTTTAGCAAATACTGATAGATTTGATGAAGAGATAGTGGCAGCGCTTATTGACAGCATGAAGATTCTACATCCGGGTGTATGTGTTGAGTTTAGCAATGGACATACCGGTCTTGTGGTAAAGGCTAATGAGCAGAATGTTTTAAGGCCTATGATTCTTTGCTTCAATGACAATCAGCTTTATGATTTCTCAAGTGATACACTTATAAAAACTCTTCAGATTAGAGATATTATGAAGACTATGGATAAGCGTATAAAGATTGATCAGGGCACAATTGAAGAATATTTAAAGAAATATAACAGTTAGAAAGAATATAGTTAAAAGCTATGAAGACATTGATTGAAACGGATAGGTTAATATTAAGGGCGCTTGACGAAAGTCACTGGCGCCCTGTATTAAACTTCCTTGAAAAGGGAAAAGATATTTTTGAAAAATATGAGATGGAGAAGGTTCCTTTATATTATACGGAGCTTTATCAGAAGAGTACATTGTCTCAGGAATATGCAGCAACTCTCAGTGACAGATATGTAAGGTATTATGTTTTTCTAAAGGATAATCCTGATGTGATTATAGGGACAGTATCCTGTGGAAGTATTACTGGGGAGCCGTATTGTTGTGGCACCATCGGCTACAAGTTTGATGAGGATTATTGGCATAAAGGATATGCCAGGGAAGCATTGAGAGCTGTCATAGAGGAAGTATTTGGGCAGCTTAAGCTGCATCGACTTATGGCTTATGTTATGGAAGATAATTTTTCATCAATACAGCTTTTGGAGGCTGTGGGATTTACAATGGAAGGGTATCTTGAAAAAAATATAAAGGTTAATGGAGTCTGGACAAGTCACAGATTATATGGCTTGCTTAATCCTTATGAAGAGTAATCAGATGATACCACCTTGGAGGTAGGATGACTAGAGAAGAAAAATATATGGCAGAGGCAATAAAGCAGGCAAAGAAGGCATATCAGCTAGGCGAAGTGCCAATTGGCTGTGTCATAGTTTACGAAGATAAAATAATAGGACGAGGCTACAATAGAAGGGTGACAGATAAAAATACTCTCTCTCACGCCGAGTTAAATGCCATAAAAAAAGCGTCTAAGAAGCTGGGAGACTGGAGATTAGATAACTGCGAGATGTATGTTACATTAGAGCCATGTCAAATGTGCGCAGGAGCCATAGTACAATCCAGAATAAAAAAAGTGTATTCTGGATGTATGAATCCAAAGGCTGGCTGTGCGGGGTCTATATTGAATTTGCTCAATGTGCCTCAATTCAACCATCAGGTAGAGTTTGAAACAGATGTACTACATGACAAATGTGCCAGTATGCTGACAAACTACTTTAAAGAAATGCGTGAAAGGAAAAAGCAGCTTAAAGTAGAAAATAAGGAAGAGTCATAAAAAAGGAGAAAAAAGTCGGAAGAATGCTGTAAGAACTATAGAAGTGAGGTTGACATAAACGAGTTATTCATATATAATGAAATCTCCACGCAGCTGGGAAGTTAGCGGTGTCCTGTACCTGCAATCCGCTTTAGCAGGGGTGATATCTACCTTCGGGCATTTGCTTGTAGAGCTGCCTTTTGTAAGAGGCGTTGAAGCCTTGGTCTTGCGCAATGGAAACTTTCGAACCGTGTCAGGTCAGGAATGGAGCAGCACTAAGAGAGACCTTTCATGTGCCGTAAGGTTACCGGGGCTGAGTTAACTGCATTAGTAACGTCTGTGAGCAGTGCACAACGGTAGATGCGTGGTAAAAAAAATAATACATTTTTTAAAGTACATCTTTAAATGCCGGAAAATCTGGTGTTTAGAGATGTACTTTTTGTTATCAGAAATACGAAAGTCTCCCCCCTAATTTGAAAAAGGAGGGGGGAAAGGGGTTTGGAAAAATACCCCTAAAGTGGGGTGGGTGGTATTGAAGTTATTTTGTATGATAAGGATGTAAATCAGATAAAATATTTCAGAGATGTCAGAGACAAGGAGGATTACACAATGAAAGGAAAGTTAAAGAGAACTCTTGCAGTATTTATTGCAATGGTTACAGTTCTTAGCACAATGACAACAGCATTTGCAAGACCAAATTATAACAACAATAATAATGAAACATATACTCATATGGACATTGCTATTGAGACAGAGAATGCAGATGAAAATGGTGGCTATTATCTTGAGAAGAAGCCAGTAGTTACATATAAGACATACATGGAAGTTACAGTATGTAATCACTGTGGTGATGACGATTGTGATGGTGAGCATTGCAATGAATGTGATGATAATGAATGCGATGGATGGCATGGCTTTTTCATTTTCGGTAAAGATTATGGTACAACAAATTATGGAACAACAACAACTAAGACAGCTGTTGAAAATTCTGTAAATTATACAGGCAGAACTAAGAGCCAGAAAAATGGTTGGGAATATATATCTAGCCACAATTACAAGTTTACAACAGATACAGTATTCCATGTAAAGGCAACTCTTACAAACGGAGTTGACGAGAAGGAAGTTGAGTTTGATATATATGATGTACCAAACTACAAGAATTCAGGATACAGCTTCTATAAGTGGTGTGCGAAAAATAACTGTGATGATAACACAGGTATTGATATAAAGCTTACATATGAGGAAATCGCAGAGCTTTTCCTTAATGTAAAGTACAGTGTAGATGAGGATTACACAAAGGTTACAGACGAGTATTCATACGAGGTAGAGGCTGGCGTAACAGTTAAGGAAGCTCCAGCAAAGGAAGGATTTACATTCGATGGATGGGATCTTGTAGGTGATGATTCAGACAAGCTTTATCAGGCAGGGGATAAGGTAGCAATGGTGGAAGGCGGACTTGAGTTCGTTGCTGTATATTCAGCTATTCCAGAATACACAATTACATATAAGGTAGATGGCAACACTGTTTGTACAAAGACAGTTAAAGCCGGAACAGATATCTCTGATTTTGATTCATATATATATGCAGTAGAAGATGAGAGCAAGGAGTTCTCAGGTTGGACAGTAGAGACAATAGATGCAAATCTTCAGTCAGTAGACAAGGATGTGGTAATCACAGCAACAACTTCTACAAAGACATTTACAGTAACATATAAAGTAGATGGAGAGACAGTTAAGACAGAGACAGTTGACTATGGAACAGTAATTGATTTGTCAAAGGTTGAGTACACACCAGATGTAAATAAGACATTTTTAGGCTGGGACGAAGAGTCAGTGACAGTTAAGTCTGATATGACAATCAATGGTAGCACAGAGGTTAAGACATTTACAGTAACATATAAGGTAGATGGCGTAACTGTATACGAGGAAAAATTTGTTGAGTACGGTTCATCAGTAGCAGTAGAGTATGATGGATATACTCTTCCAGAGAATAAGGAGTTCGCTAAGAACTGGTCAGTAACAGAGGGTAATGCAAACGAGATAACATCAGATGTTGTTATCGAAGCAACAACACAGGTTAAGACATTTACAGTAACATTTAAGGCAGAAGATGGAACAGTAATTTCAGAGAAGGTTTATGAGTATGGTGCTCAGGCTGATGAGGAAGCTGCTCCAAAGAAGGCTGACTTAAAGATTGAAGATGAGACAGGTGCAACAGCTGCATCTTGGACAAAGTACTCATTTGATAAGTGGGTAGCAGACGGTGATTACACAACAGATGATTTAGTAAGTGTTACAGAGGATATGACATTTACAGCTTCATACAAGGCAAATCAGGTTAAGGTTATGTACTATGTACTTAACAGAGATTTAGAGCAGCCAAGCGAGCTTGCAAGCTACCCTTCTGCTAATTATTCAAAGGGTGTAGCTGGTACAATCAGCAAGTTTGAGAAGGTGGCAAACAATGATGCATTAGTTGCAGAGAGATTAGTAGATGCACCTTCAGCAGAAGATTTCGGAATCCAGCTTAAGGATGGCGAGACAATTAAGTGGTATGTAATTAAGTCAGAGAGTGATGGATGGCATGTAGATGGTATCATCGCTAACCAGAAGTATACATTAACAGTAAATTATGTAGATGCAGCTACAGGCGAGACAATTGCAAAGACAGTGACAGAGCAGGTTGCAGCAACAACAGAGTACAGCGTAGAGTCACCAGTAATCGAGGGATATGACTTAGCAGAAGGTTCTGCAAATGTAGTAGCAGGCACAATGCCATATGGCAATGTAACAGTAACAGTTGAGTATGATTTACAGTATTTTGATATTACATACGTTGTATATGATAAAGATGGTAACGCATCAACAGTAGATACAATTGAAGTTCCATACGGAACAGAGTTTGATATCAACAGCGTAGATATTAACGATTATATGGAGCTTGACCAGTCAGTAGAGTTCTCAGGATGGTCTCTTATGGCAAGAAGTGCAAGCAATGTAGTAACAGTAACATCTGATATTGTAGTAAGCGGACAGATTTCAACAAAGGTATTTAATGTAACATACTACTTATATGATGAGCAGTATGGTGAGACACAGGTAGTAGAGTATGGTTCAGCATTAGAATTAATCGGTGCTCCAGAGGCAGATGACCTCAAGGATTCTGATAATTTTGTAGAGTGGACAGTAGCATACGGAGATATGGACAATGTAACATCAGATGTAGTAATCGTTGGAGCTACAGAAGTTAAGACATTTACAGTAACATATGCAGTAGATGGTGAAGTAGTAAATGTTGAGACAGGTATCCCATACGGCAGCGCAGCTAGTGCGTACGAGTATGAAGTACCTGCAGGCTATGATTTCTCTGGATTTGCAGTAGCAGGCGAGGGAGATGTATCAAATGTAACAACAGATATTACATTAGAGGGAACATTAACAGTACAGCAGTACAACCTTACAATCAATTATGTTGATAGTGAAGGAAATGCACTTGTAGATTCAGTAGAGACAGTTGTAGATGCATTTGAAGGATATATTTATGAGTCGCCAGTAATGGAAGGCTATGAGTTAAATGATGACGCACAGGCAGTAGTTTCAGGAACAATGCCATGTGAGGACGTAGTAATCAATGTAGTATATAATCAGTTAACATACACAGTAACATATTTTGTTGACGGTGTAGAGTATACATCATCTGTAGTTCCTTATGGTACAGTAGTAAATGTGGATGACGTAGTATACAACCCAGCAGGAGGCTTCTCATTCTCAGGATGGAGAGTAGAGTCAGGAGATGTTTCTAAGGTAACAGCAGACGTAACAATCGTTGGTAAGACAGCAGAAATCGTTATCGAGGAAGAGGAAATCATTCCAGAGATTCCACTTGCACCATCAGAGCCAATCGTTCCATCTCAGCCAGAGACAGATGAAGAGCCAGAAGAGGATGTAGAAATTGACGTTCCATTTGCTCCAGTAGAGCCAGAAACAGACGCAGAGCCAGAGACGGATGCACAGCCAGAAGAAGAGGAAGATGTAGAGATGGATATTCCATTTGCATCAGGCACAGATTCAGGAGACAGCTCAAACGTATCAACATATGTAACAATTTTACTTTTAGCAGCAGTTGCAGCTTTAGTATCAGCTTACATAAAGAAGATGCAGGTAAATGAATAATTAAAATGAATATAAAGAAGATGCCAGGACTCAAATCCTGGCATCTTTGTTTACTCTAATCATTAAATTTGTAGGTGTTTTCTTAGTCACCGAAACTGATTCCGAGAGCTTTAGCTTCCGCTATAATTGAATTATTTGGATCAACCATCTTAAGCTTTCCGGCTACTTCCTCAAGTGGAATACGTATGATTTCATCATGCTTCATACCAACCATTTTTCCGTAATCCTTTTCAATAATCATCTGAGCGGCAGCAGCACCAAATCTTGAAGAGAGAACTCTATCGTATGGACACGGACTTCCACCTCTCTGTGTATGTCCTGGGATTGTCACTCTGATTTCCTGACCAGTCTTTTCCTCGATGCGCTTTCCGATTTCGTATGAAACAGAAGGATAAGGAGAAGCAGCTAACTTGGCTTTATATTCCTTTTTGCTAAGCTTTGCATCCTCTTTTGAAATCGCTCCTTCAGCAACTGCTAAGATTGAGAATCTCTTTCCTTCTTTTGTTCTCTTCTTTATGGCAGCGACAACCTTATCAATATCGTATGGTATCTCTGGGATAAGGATAATATCAGCACCTGAAGCAATACCTGCGTGTAATGTGAGCCATCCTACCTTGTGACCCATTACTTCAACGATAAATACACGTCCATGGCTGGCTGCTGTTGTATGGATACAGTCAATGGCATCAGAGGCAATATTTACAGCACTCTGGAAACCAAATGTCATGCTTGTACCATATAAATCATTATCAATAGTCTTTGGAAGCGATACCACATTTAAACCCTCTTCTCGTAAGAGATTGGCTGTTTTCTGTGAACCGTTACCACCAAGTACTACGAGACATTCAAGCTTTAATTTCTTGTATGTCTTTTTCATCAGTTCGACCTTGTCATTTCCATCTGCATCCGGTGTTCTCATAAGCTTAAAAGGCTGTCTTGATGTTCCTATGATAGTTCCACCCTCTGTAAGTATTCCGGAAAAATCTGCCGGACTCATAACCTTATAATTCTCATACATAAGACCCTTGTAGCCCTCGATGAAACCAATAATTTCAACATTCTTTACCTTGTTGTAAAGAGTCTTAGCAACACCTCTCATTGTGGCATTTAAGCTCTGGCAGTCGCCACCACTAGTAAGAATTCCTACTCTCATTTCATTTACCTCACTTTTCAATTATTCACAAAAACTGTTAGACATATTATACCAAAGCAGCACTTACTATTCAAGGAACATTTTGCACGTGGCAGACAATTCGGTATGTGTGTTCACTATGGATAACCAATAAGGGACAATGAAAATTGACATATTTAAGAATATAAGGTAAAATGTAAATGAATTAATTTGTTTGTGAAATAAACGGGCATAATTACAGAAATGTAATGGCGCAAAACTTGGAGTCTAAGGTTCTTCTTTATGAAGTTACTATGATAGTTCGGTTGCAGTGAGTATTCATTGCAACTTTTTTGCGTATAAGGATGATATATTGTATTTACAAGTGATGTGAATATTATATATAAAATGATTAAATGGATATATTTAATCAGGGGAAAGCGTAGTTGATAGGGAATTTACTTGAAAAAGTAAAAATCTTATCAATAGAAACATATTAGGGGGGAGAAAAGATGAAAATTTTAAAAAAGATAATGCAACCACATATAATTATATTATTTATATTGTGTTCTATAGTCATATATTCTGTGTGGTATATGTATGATATTTTTCACTGGAATGTGGCGGCAAAATATGAAGAATATGCAAAAGAATTTAATATAGTAAAAGATTATATAGCAGAAATGTATCCAAACGAAGAGAATAAAGGATTATGGGTGGGGTATGATAAGGAAAATAATCTGCATTATTTTGAAGATTGTGATACACAACATATATTGGAGTGTTCAAATGAAGTCGAAGACGCTTTAGAAACAGTATGTAATAATGCTTTTCCTGAAAAACATCTTTACTATATTAGAATTACAGGTAATAGAATATCTTTTGTAATGGATGGACTTTATAGTTCGCTTACATATTCTCCAGATGGGAAACCTGAGGATGTTTCGGGAATAAAGAAAGAGGATTATGATGTAGATGTAAAGAGGGCAGATGATGATTGGTATCATGTTAGAAAGTAGATAAAATAAGTAAAGCGCCTATAGGTTATATATAACTTATAGGCGCTTTACTTATCTATGAGAAGCGCGAAAAATGTTCCTTGAGTATGAGGCGGCTTTGGTGTATAATATAGAGTGGTGTGTGCTTTGCACACAGGTTGAGAAAGGAATGGCGTTAGGATGTCTTATACAGCACTTTACAGAAAATTTAGGCCTGGTGAATTTGGTGAAGTTAAGGGTCAGGATCATATTGTTACGACCTTGAAAAACCAGATTAAGGCAGAGAGAATTGGACATGCGTATCTGTTTTGTGGAACCAGAGGTACAGGAAAAACAACAATCGCCAAGATATTGGCGAAGGCAGTAAACTGCGAAAGTCCTGTAGATGGTGGACCATGTAATCAGTGTGCTATGTGCAAGGCTATTAGTGCGGGAGCATCCATGAATGTGGTGGAGATTGATGCTGCATCAAACAATGGTGTAGATAATATTCGTGAGATTAGAGATGAGGTGCAGTATTCGCCTACAGAGGGCAAGTACCGCGTGTATATAATCGACGAGGTTCATATGCTGTCTATTGGAGCATTTAATGCCCTGTTAAAGACATTGGAGGAGCCGCCATCATATGTTATGTTCATCTTAGCCACAACAGAGGCGCATAAGATACCTGTTACAATACTCTCCAGATGTCAGAGATATGATTTTAAGAGAATCACAGTAGAAACTATAACTGACAGATTGAAAGAACTGACGGAGAGAGAATCTATAGAGGTGGAGGAAAAGGCTCTTAAGTATATAGCAAAAGTGGCAGATGGAGCTATGAGAGATGCCTTGAGTCTTCTGGACCAATGTATATCATTTTATATGGGCCAGAAGCTGACCTATGAAAATGTGCTGGAGGTTTTGGGAGCAGTCGACACGGAAGTGTTTAGTCAGATGCTAAGACTGATAATTGACGGAGATACCTTGGGCTGTGTAAATAAGCTTGATGAGATTATATTGCTAGGCAGAGATTTGGCGCAGTTTGTCACAGATTTTACATGGTATTTAAGGAATCTTATGCTGGTGAAAAGCTCAGATACAGCAGAGGAAATGCTGGATATGTCCGCTGAGAGATTGGCGGCATTGAAGGAAGAAGCAAAAATGGTAGAGCTGGAAACTCTTATGAGATATATAAGGGTTATGTCGGAGCTTGGAAACCAAATCAGATATGCTACAGGGAAGAGAGTTCTTGTGGAAGTGGCATTCATAAAGCTTACAAAACCGGCAATGGAAAACGATTTAGGCTCTCTTGTTAACAGAATAAGTGACCTTGAAAAAAAGGTTAAGGATGGTGTTCCGGTAAAGATGATGCCTGAGGCAGCAACTAATGGAGCAGCCAGAGAACCGGAGAGACCTGTTAGAAAGGTGCTGGAACCAGCAGTTACGGAAGAGATACAGCAGGCTGTTAACAATTGGGATAAGGTTGTTATGAAGCTTGGACCATTAGTCAGGGCCAGCATTTCAGAAGGAAAGCTGACAGCTACAGGTGATAACAGATTATCCATAGTCTTTACTGAGGGAGTTAACTTTGGCGCCATAAGTAGACCGGATACAGTAGCTGATATTGAAAACGCTATTTCGGATGTAATCGGAAAGTCAGTGAAGCTTGATGTAAAGTTACTTGAAAGTGGACAGCATTTCGAGGACCATTTTGTAGAAATAAGAAAAAAGATTAATATTGATAATATTGAAGAGGAAGATTTTTAGCGTTAGCTCGAAGTTATGAATTATCTGTATGCGGGAGTTTCGAAGAAACGGAGCATACAGCTAACGCGTAAAAACAAATTAAAAAAAGAAAGGAAAGAGAAACATGGCTAGAAGAGGTGGATTTCCAGGTGGCATGGGTATGCCAGGAAATATGAACAATTTAATGAAGCAGGCTCAGAAGATGCAGAAGCAGATGGAGGAGACTACAAAGGAGCTTGAAGAGAAGGAGATAACAGCAGCTGCAGGTGGCGGTGCTGTTAAGGTAACTGTAACAGGTAAGAAGGAAGTTAAGTCTGTAGAGATTGACCCAGAGGTTTTAGACCCAGATGATGTAGAGATGCTTCAGGATTTAATCGTAGCGGCTACAAATGAAGCTTTACGTGAGATGGAGAAGGTTTCACAGGCGCAGATGGCTAAGATTACAGGCGGTCTCGGAGGAGGATTTCCTTTCTAATGGATTACTATAGCAGTCATATATCAAAATTGATTGAAGAGTTTGCAAAGCTTCCCGGTATTGGCGCCAAGTCTGCGGGAAGACTTGCATTTCATGTTATAAATATGCCTAAGGAACAGGCAGAAAGCCTGGCATCTGCCATTGTCACAGCAAGGAAGAATGTAAAGTATTGTAAGTCCTGCTGTACCCTTACAGACAGGGAATATTGTCCTATTTGTGAGAGCACTAAGAGAAACCATAAGGTTATTATGGTTGTTGAACAGACAAGAGACATGGCGGCATATGAGAGAACAGGTAAGTTTGATGGAGTTTACCATGTGCTTCATGGGGCAATATCACCAATGCTTGGCATAGGTCCAAATGATATTCGTTTAAAGGAGCTTATGGAGAGACTTCGCGGTGATGTAGATGAGATTATTGTGGCGACAAACTCAAGTGTTGAGGGCGAGGCTACAGCAGTTTATATATCTAAGCTGGTTAAACCTACAGGTATAAAGGTGAGTCGAATAGCCAGCGGTGTTCCGGTTGGAGGTGACCTGGAATACATTGACGAGATTACACTTCTTCGTGCCTTGGAGGGCAGAACGGAGCTGTAGGTGTCTGCAGGAATTTAGTACAAAGGGGCAAGTTATCAGATGGCAGAAGAATATATTCTGACGAGAGATATTATACAGGACCATAGTGAGCGTATGCTGAACATCAAGAAGTATTACCCATACTTCAAGCTGACAGACGGTGCATTCTCCCAGTTTGCGGGAGGCCGTTATGAGCAGCTGGATATGGGTTATATTTTGATGGCAGTATTGCGCTTTTTTATTGAAGAAAATAACTTCCGCGAGAAGGATGTAACCTACGAGGAATACAAGAGCTTTGTCCATGATATCTATAGAAGAGATTTTATGCTTGCCATTGATAGTGAGGAGGAAGCAGAGCTTTCTGCATATATTTTTGATAAGATTAAAAATGATGGTAGACCTTTTTCTTACTCATATTTTGACCCGGCAGATAAAAAACAGAAAACAGTTCGAATGAAGCTTATAGACAGTAGAATAAAGGATGATGTTATCTGTTATTATATTACGTCTGATGCTATAGAGTTTTATCTTGATACAAAGGAAATAAAGGATGAGAGCTCTATCAGTGTGGCACAGGTTCTCTTGTCTAAAATGATTGCAGCCAGCAATTTCAGAGGTGGTATCGAGGTCATAAAGCGAATCAACAGTGAGGTTGGCAGACTTAAAGCCAGAAAAAATGAGGTACTAAATATCTTAAGCTATGATGTATTTGAGGGTGCCAGAGCATACGAGGAATTTGTAAATACAGGAATGCGTTGGTTCGAGGATGAGCAAAAGCTCTTTGTGAGAAATATGGAGCTTGTGCGAGAGGCAGCAAAGCGAGTTGAATCATTAGGTGACAGGGATGCAGAAAATACTGATACATCATCTGAGATTTTCTATTTGGAGGCAGAGCTTAAAAAGGCTATAACAAAGCATTCGGAGTTATTGGCGGCGTGTACGGACTTGCAGATAAAGGCTGATGAAATTATATCGGGAGCCAAGTTCTCAAAGCTTAGAAGAAGCTTTAATTTCAAGGATGCACTTAGAACTATGATGAATAAGGGTGATAGTCAGATGCTTGAATCAATGATTATCCCTATTCTTAATTTGAATACAAAAAAGCAATTTTCACTCACTTCAATTGACAGGCTGCTCATGGCAAAGCCTGCCAGTGATGAGAAGGGTGAAAAGGTAAAGGAAAATGCAACGGCTGTAACCTATATCTACGAGGACGAGGTAGAGGAGCAGCGTATCAGCAGCAACTACGTTACACTTATAAAAATATTGCTTGATAAGCTAAGTGGATGCCAGGTTGGAGAGGGCTTTGATTTAAGAAGCTTCAACGAGCATTTATCAACTATTTTTGAAGGTGTATATAAAAATGGAGATTACTATTCTATGTTGGTACATATGTGCCAAAAGAAGAGTTACGATATAGATGAGGTGGCTAAGGACACAGATACATTCTTTGAGGCTGAGCTAAAGGAGGCTGCAAAGGGTATGTCGGAATTGGCATTTAGCTTAACATTCGATGATGATGACAAGGTGAGTCTGGAGGGAATATTTGAGATTTCAAATATATATTTCCAGAGGGTAGCGTAAGAAGGAGAGCTTATGACAAACAGAAATCTTGAGAGAGCATTAGATATAGTTTCTGAGCTTATAACAGGCAGAGCAGTTGACAGAAATGGCGAGAATGCCAGCTTATATCAGGAGTATCAGAACAACAGCGAAGTCTATGATATGGTGGAAACTATTTTAAAGAAATTAAATATCAACATATTCGAACATAATTATGGCTTGTACATAAGTCCGGGAGAGAATAACAAAACCTTTGGTTATACCAATGAAGAGCTTAAAAAAGCCATTGGTGTAAAGCTCAATAGAGAGCTCTATTTGTGTTATTTTATCATATACAACATTATCACAATGTTTTATAACGATTCGGCAAATTATACATACGTGGAGTATGTAAAGCAGGAGGATATAATAGCCAGTGTTGATTCTACACTTTCAGGAATCATAAGCAATCTGTCGGTGCTTGCGGTAGATGAGGTAGAGGCAGGAAGCTTTAAAGAGCTGGCATTGGTCTGGGAGGATATGCCGGTTGTATCCGGAGAAGATATTTCCATCAGAGCATCAAGAGGTTCAAAGGCCGGTTTTGTAAAGCTCGTTTTTAACTTTTTGACAGCAGAGGGACTTATGCTTGAGTCGGAGGGCAGATACTATCCAAAGGATAAATTCAAGGCACTTATAGAAAATTATTTTGAGAGCTACAAGGGACGTTTGTACGAGATTTTAAGAGGAGAAAAAGACGATGCCACACATTAACAGAATTCGTGTAAATAATGTAAAATACAACTTCGGCACACAGTATTATGACGATTTTCTTATGCGTTTTTCCTGCAAAAACACCATTTATGATTTGGCAAATGGTGGAGGAAAAAGTGTGCTTATGCTTCTTCTTTTGCAGAATCTTATACCAAATTGTACATTAGATGAGAAGCAGCCAATAGAGAAGCTTTTTAGAACATCAGATGGCAGTAAGACTATCCACTCACTTATTGAGTGGAGACTCAGTGATGCCCATGTAAAGAATAACTACAAGTATATGCTTACAGGCTTTTGTGCAAGAAAAGCCAAGGATGATGCGGCAGCTGACGACGGTCAGGAGATGGCGGCAGGCCCTGTTAAGGAAAACGCAGCAATAGAGTATTTTAACTATGTAATTTTTTATCGAGAGTTTAATGATAATGATATTAAAAATCTTCCCCTTTCAAACGGCAAGGAGAGGATTACTTACAATGGCTTAAAGGCGTATCTTCGAGAGTTGGAGAAGAAGGATTTAAGTCTTGAGATTAAGATTTTTGAGAGAAAGGGTGACTATCAGAGATTTATTGCGAATTACGGTCTCTATGAGAGCGAATGGGAAATAATCCGAGGTATCAATAAAACTGAGGGTCACGTTAGAACATATTTTGAGACAAATTACAAGACAACCAGAAAGGTTGTAGAGGATTTGCTCATAGAGGAAATTATACAAAAATCCTTTGTCAATCAGACTGATAGCGAAGGCGAATCTGATTATATGGCAAAGACACTTCTTGATATTAAGGACAAGCTATTGGAGCTTGCTAAAAAGAAGGAAGATATACAGAGCTTTGACAGACAGATTGAAGTTATTGATGGCTTTGCATCAAGAGTTCAGTCTATTAAGCAGCTTTATTTCGGCAGGGAAGATATAAACGAGAGCATTTTAAAATGCTTCTATGCTCTGGAATATATGAGCCTTAAGGATGAGCAGGAAGCAATTGTTTTAAAGGATAAGGAACAGGCACTCAACGATGAGAAAAACCAGATTGAGAGTCTTATTGATAGTGCGAAAATCAGTGGAAATGAAGCTGAAGCTATGGACCTTTCAAAGGACATTGAGGAACTTATAAGTGAGCAGGGCTTAGCGTCTATCGATTTAAAGGAAGCTAATGAGGAGCTTACATTAAAGGAGAGTATCAATGATTACGCTGATTATGTTTATTACAAGAGTCAGCGTGATGAGATGAGAGAGCTTATCGATTCATGTCTAAAGGATAAGGGAGAGCTTCTTACCCAGGTAACAGAGGCAGTAGGCCAGGTGTGGGAGAGAATATGCAAGCAGCAGCAATTTATTGATAACGAGATAACAAAGGAAGAGCGAATTCTTGCTATGGAGTCACAGCTATTGGATGAGCTGTCTGAAAGCATAAGAAATAGCCAGGGTGAGAAGGCTGTAAATGAATATCTTGTAAATGACCTGAGGTAGCAGGAGGCAGACCTTAATAGGGAGATAGCTGAGAGAAAGGGAAGTTTGGACCTTTATATGGTATCAGATGTCCGCGGTGAAATAGAGAGAGGTAAAGCTAAGCTAAATGAGGCTAAGACACTTCTTGTGAAAAATAGGGATAGTGTAAATGCTTCATTAGAGAAAAAGCATGAGCTTGAATATGCAATTCACGATATGAATGTGGAGATGGACAGACTGAATAAGGCTCTAAGCGATAATATTGATACAAAGACAAGACTTTCAGAGGTGGAGTCTAAGGCTAAGTAGCTTATGGAAATCTATGGGGAAAGTAGCCTTAAGTCACTTATCGAAAGCATTAAGCTTAGAAGCAAAGATGCTATGCTTGAGGAGCAGTCATATAATGATAGCTTGGGATATAAGCGTGTGTACGTAGAGCAGCTAAAGACTGGATGTCCGGTAGGTGTTGCAAAGGAAGCAGGCAAAGTTATGGAATATATGGAAAGATACCATGGCGATGCTGTTATGTATGGTGCTGATTATCTCAAAGGGAGAAGTGCCTCAGAGCGAGAGGATATTCTTCACAGAATCCCTGTGCTTCCATATAGTATTGTTGTATTAAGAGATTATCAGACTATTATTTCTGATGACAGATTAAGTGAGTTGGAGCTTGGTGACTATGCTGTGCCGGTTATATCCATTAAGGCTATTGAGGGCACAGGCCATATTATGGACAATATGAATATGATGTTTGTTATGGGTGACAGTAAGCTTTTCACAGATGAGAAGTTGATTGAAAAAGAGATAACAAAAACTGTCAGCCAGATAGAAGATTTGTCATTTAAGCTTGAGCGTATTTCAGAGAAGGTTAAACTGTTGCAGGATGATTATGACTTTGCCAAAGAGTATGAAGCTGTGTATCTTTCACAGATTGAAGAGGCAAATGAACACTATGATTATCTTAGAAATGCTATAAAGGAGCTGGAAGTAAAGCTGTCTGAAAAGCAAGCAGACCTTTCTGATATAGATAAGACTTTAGCTGATTTTGCTTCAAGCAGTACTATTCTTGAGGGTAGTATTATAGATGGAGAGAGAGAGTTAAAGGAGCTTGAATCTATTAGGGAGCTTATAGAACAGGCGTCGAAGGTATCTTCAAAGTTATCTATGGCTTCAGTTAAGGTAAAGAAGCTCGAAAAGGAAATTGATGATGCCAAGGCGAGATATGAGGCTGAGGTTAACCAGTCCAAGGAGAGAAAGAGACATATAGAGGGTCTTAAAAAGCAGAAGGAATTATGTGACAACAAGCTTAGTGCATATAGAAAATATTATAAAGAGGGCAATTATGCTGTATCAGCCATGTCTGATGTGGAATTAGAATCAAGGGTAAAAGGTCTTATTGGCGCATTAGAAAGTGACAGCGCAGATATTTCTGATAAACAGAAGCTCGTTGAAAACTATGATATTGCTATGGAGAAGTCATTGCAGGCTATAGACTACAAGGGCTTATTTGTGGAGGATGTAAAGGCTAAGTATGAGGCACTTACAGGCAGAGAGATATCGAAGGAAGAGCTTTTAGAACTTAAGGAAAATATTGAGAATGCCAAGGCAAAGCTTGACTCCTATGTGGCAAAGATTGCAAAGCTTAGAAGCCGCAAGGATAGACTTGAGGGTGCCATAGCTCACGGCAAGGCGGCTATGGAAGAAAAATATGGCCAGTATACGCCGGTTGCAGTGGAAAATGGCGATTTTGCTTCCTTTATCGAAGATAAGAAATTGCAGGTAGATGCTGTGGGAAGAGAGTTGGAAAAGGTTAGAGAAGCCCTTTTAGCTACGCAGAAAAATGCAGGTAAGTATGATGTCCTTAAGAAGGATGTTGCAAAGGTTATGGATAGAGCGGGCATATATGCCTCAAAGCAGGAGGATTACAGCCAGTACGCGATGGCAGAGGCGGATTTCGAGGAAACTATAGGCACAGTACTTGAGAAGTTTGATAAGTATACAAAGGATTTATCTGATAAGAAATCAGAGTTCGAGCAGGAGAGAGGAATGCTTTCTGATATATTGAGAAAGCTTGGTGCAGAGGGCTTGTCAGATGAGATGAAGAGAAGTGTGTCAATGCCTCTTAATGTGAGAGAAACAGATGAACTTATGGCGTCGTTAAAGGAAATTTGCAGATGCTTAGAGCTTGAAAAGGACAGAGTTGGTAAGAGCATTGATGATATGGAAAAGATAAAGGATAACTTTGAAAATCAGTGTATACAGACATGTGTAAACATTAAAAATGAGCTGGACAGACTACCAAAGCAGTCAAAGATAACTATGGATGACGAAGTTATTTCCATTATCAATTTAAATGTGCCATACGTTAAAGAGGACCAGTACAAATTCAAGATGTCTCAATATATTGATGAGACAACAAAGATGGCTGACGACATGAAGAATGAAGCAGAGAGAATTAAATATATAAAGAGCAGATTGTCTTGGAAGAAGCTTTTCTCTGTTATTGTTACAGATATGAATGGTATAAAGCTTAACCTTTATAAACGCGAGCGTATAAAGGAGCAGAGCAGATATTTAAGATATGAGGAGGCAGTAGGAAGTACCGGTCAGTCTCAGGGTATTTATATACAGTTCCTTATTGCCATTATCAATTATATTGCATCAATCAATTCAAGAGATAAGGACACAGGACTTAGAAAGGTCATCTTTATCGATAATCCGTTTGGTGCAGCAAAAGATATTTATATCTGGGAGCCAATTTTTAAACTGCTTAAGACAAATAATGTACAGCTTGTGGTTCCCGCAAGAGGTGTGACGCCGGCCATAACAGGCAGATTTGATGTGAACTATATATTAGGTCAAAAGCTTATAGATGGTCGTCAGCAGACGGTTGTGGTCGATTACAGCAGTCACGTTGACAATGAAAAGATGGATTATGCTAAACTTGAATTTGAGCAGGCGAGTCTTTTTGGTGATATGTAAAATGTGGCAAGCTAGGTGACAAAAGGCTGTTATTGTGATATAGTTAAAAAGGTTATGTGCAGTGAATGTTCCAAACAAATGAGAGGGTTTTGAAATGGATAAATACGAATTCAATATTAAAATCGAACAGATAAAAAAGCTGATGAAGAAGAAGGATTTTGCAACTGCAGTAAAGATAGCAGACGGAATCGAATGGAGAAAGGTTAGGGAAAACCAGCTCCTTATTATGGCAGCAGATGTTTATGAAATCGCTGGAAAGTATGATGCGGCAAGAGAGGCCCTTCTTTTGGCGTATGAAAAAACAGGACTGGGAAGACAGCTTGCTTATCGTTTGTGTAGATTGTCTGTGAAGCGTGGTGACATGGCTGAGGCTCAGGAATTTTATGAGGAGTTTACAGATAATTCTCCTAGAGATGCCGGAAAGTATATTCTTCAGTATGAGATGGCAAAAGGTAAGGGAGAGTCCATCGAAAACCAGATAAAGATATTGGAAACATTTATCGAGGAAGATATGGATGACAGATGGGCATATGAGCTTGCAAAGCTTTATCACAAGGCGCATTTTAGCGAGAAGTGCGTGGAGCTTTGCGACACTATCATTCTTTGGTTTGCAGATGGCAAGTATGTAGAAAAGGCATTGGAGCTTAAGCAGCTTTATGTACCATTATCAGAAAACCAGAAGCTCAAATATGAGGCTCAAAAGAGTAAGAAGGCAGGTATTGTACAGGTGCCGGCAGCTACATCTGTTTCGGAAGATGCGCCAGAAAAGGTAGAGATAAAGGAAGAACAGGTTCCAGAGAAGGAAGAGGCAAAACCAGAAAATCGCGAGCCAGAGGATAATGAAATACTTGATAAGGTTCATGAGATGGATATAGATGTAAATTCTATACATGTAAAAGATTTTTCTGAGAATAATAGTTATGATACTATGAATATTCAAAAGGAGCTTGCAAAGAGTGTAAGCAGCATTTTTGATAATACAGTAGAAATTTTCAAGCCAACATTGCCAAAGTCTGCGGAGGCAGAGCAGCCTGAAGATGACCAGATAGAGGGTCAGATGAGTCTTGAGGAAGTATTGGCTATGTTTGAATCCGGCGAGATTCAGGCGAAAAGTGAGCCTGCAGAAGATATGACAGAAGTAACTGTTGTGCCTGAGGAGGTAGCTGAACCAGAAGAAAACGTAGAAGCTGTAGAGGCAGAGGAAGGTGTTGAATCTGAGGAAACAGTTGAATCAGAGGAAGTAGCTGGATTAGAGGAGACGGTTGAATCAGAGGAAGTAGCTGAATCTGAGGAGCTCTCAGAGGAAATATCAGTGGATGTTTCGGAAGAAATCTCTGAACAGGAGGAGGTTCCTGACATAGAAGATGAGGATTTCCAAGAGCTTGAAGATATAGAAGATGAAGAAGATGAAGTATCTGCTCTCGCATCAGCTGTGGCAGAGGAAATCATAGAAGATATTGATGAAGAAATAGACGAAGAAATTGAGGAAAATGAAATATCTGATGATGTGGAGGATATGGCAGAGGATATCGAGGAAGATTTAGATGAAGAGATAGAGGAAGCCATAGAAGAAGCATTAGAGGAAATGGATGAAGAAGACATAGCTACAAATGAGGAACACAGCGAAGATGCTGAATCTGATCAGCAGGAGAGTGGACCTGTTATGTTTGATTTAAAGAATGAAATAGAAGAATCTGAAGAGTCGGAAGCTATAGAAGAGTTAGAGGAAGCTGCTGAAGAAGTCCTTATGGAAGAACCGGAAGAGGTTGACCAGTCGTACGAAGATGATGACGAGGAAGACGAAGGCAGCGAAGATATAGATGACGATAGCGAAGAAGATGAAGAAGAGGAGGAACCTGTTGTGCAGCCGGTAGTCACCGAGGATCCTAGAAAGAAGCAGTCCGAAATCGCCAAGAGAGAAATCAAGGCATTCATCGCTAAGTTTACAGGAGTTCAGGGCTTAGATAAGCAGATATTAAAGGTAATGCAGTCTGTTTTAAAAGGCGGAGCAGAGCCTGTTAAGTTTATATTTGTCAAAGGTGAGGTAAAGAGTGGAAAGACTACTCTTGCCATAGATGTCATCAAGCTTGCTAATAAAATAATGCAAAGACGTGACCAGAAGATTGCCAAGATTAAGGGAATTAACTTAAATGACAAATCTATGGATTCACTTCTTGAAGTTTTGGCAGGAAGCGACGTGCTTATCGAGAGAGTTTCAGATGTAAATATTGATGTATTTACAGAGTTTATAGACAAGCTTAAGGAGGAAGGAAAGCCAAGAGTTGTTATCTTTGAGGATGAGAAATCTTTGGCAGAAGGATTCCTTTCAAAGGTTCCTGAGGGTTATAATCAGTTCCCTAATCTTATAGACATAAAAGTAAATAAGATAAAGGATTGGGCTGATATTGCGAAGGAATATGCAAAAGAGTGTGGCTATGTCATAGACGAGATGGGAACATTGGCATTAAGTGCAAAGATTGACCAGCTACGTGCCATTACATTAGTAGTACACAAAAACCACGTAGAACAGCTCATTGATGCAGCTATAAAGGATGCAAATAAGTTTAGTCTTAAAAAACTTTTTGGAAGCAAAAAGGATGAGGACGGATATAAGATATTGACAGAAAAGAATTTTGCAGATTAAAAACAAGGTGCGCTATGGATACAGTCATTAAGAAATTAGATGTGGAAAACATAGATAAGGAAGTTATAAAAGAGGCTGGCGACGTCATCAGACGCGGCGGCCTTGTGGCTTTTCCTACAGAGACTGTATATGGTCTTGGCGCAGATGGTATGGATGGTGCGGCGGCAGCAAAAATTTATGAGGCAAAAGGCAGACCATCTGACAATCCCCTTATTCTGCATATATCCGATATAAGTATGTTAGATGATATAGTTACTGAAATTCCACAGACAGCCAAGCTTTTAATGGATAAGTTTTGGCCGGGACCGATGACTCTTATATTTAAGAAAAAAGAGCAGGTTCCATATGGTACAACAGGTGGCCTTAATACGGTTGCAGTAAGGTTTCCATCACATAAGGTGGCATTGGAACTTATACGTGAAGCAAAAACTCCTATAGCGGCACCTAGCGCAAATACATCAGGAAGACCAAGTCCTACAGAGGCAAGTCATGTTATTGAAGACATGAACGGCAGAATTGATATGATACTTGATGGTGGTCAGGTGGGCATTGGTATAGAGTCTACCATTATTGACGTGACTCAAGAGGTGCCTATGATTTTAAGACCAGGCTACATTACAAGAGCTATGGTTAGTGAAGTAATAGGTGAGGTGGCGTTAGATAAGGTGGTTGTAGCTAAGTCAACAGATGAGTTAGGCACAGATTATGCTCCGAAGGCACCGGGGATGAAGTACAGACATTACGCACCAAAGGCTGAGCTTACTATGTTTGAAGGGCAGCTTTCAAAGGTGATTGATAAGATAAATGTTTTGGCAAGTGAAGCTAAAGAATTAGGAAAATCTGTGGGAATAATTGCTACAGATGAAACTAAAGATATGTACAAGGTAGGAAAAATTGTATCCATCGGCTCAAGAAAAGATGAGGAGTCTATTGCGAGAGGTTTGTATGGAATTCTCAGAGATTTCGACCAGATGAATGTAGATGTAATATATAGTGAGACATTTTATAATGATGATTTAGGTCAGGCAATAATGAACAGATTGATAAAGGCTGCAGGCTACAGAATTGTAGATGTAGATGGTGAGTAGTATGAAGTATGCACGAGTTATTTTTTGTAGCAGAGATTGTACATACAGAGCACCTGTGGCTGCAGAAGTTTTGAGAAAAAAGATGGAAGATATACCGGGGCTTAAGCATATTCGTGTCAGTGCAAGAGGCAGGGTTGTAATGTTTCCTGAGCCTGTAAATGGCAAAGCAGTAGCCATAGGCAGAAGTAAGGGGCTTGATTTAGAAAAATATACAGCTATAGCCATAGAGAAGCAGGATTTTCATGTGGAGACATTGGTGCTTGTTATGACAGAGGCTGATAAGAAAAAGATTTATGACACATATGACAATGCAATAAATGTATATACATTAAAAGAGTTTGTCGGACTTACAGGCGATATTGAAATGCCATTTGGAAAGAGTCTGGCAGACTATGGAGAGAGCTTTAATCAGCTCCAGCAGCTGGCAACAGAGGTGGCGGAGAAGATTTTGCAGATACAAAACTAAAGGAGGAATGTTATATGATAGCATTAGGTAGCGACCAGGGCGGTTACGAATTAAAGCAGGAGGTTATAGCACACTTAAATAAGAGAGGGCTTGAGTTTAAGGATTACGGCAGCTATGACGAGAAGTCAGTAGATTATCCTGAATATGCAAAGAAGGTGGCAGAGGCTATTCTTGCAGGTGAGTGTGAGAGAGGAATTCTTATTTGTGGTACAGGTATAGGTATCTCTATTGCAGCTAACAGATACGAGGGTATTCGTGCGGCGTTATGTACGGATTGCTTTATGGCAGAGGCTACAAGACTTCACAATGATGCAAATATTTTAGCATTAGGAGGAAGAGTTGTAGGACCGGGACTTGCACTTAAGATTATAGATACTTTCTTAGATACACCATTCTCAAACGAGGAGAGACATGCTCGTCGTATTAAGGGAATTGAGCGATAGGAGGAAATTATGAGCGTCAAGAGAGAAGATTACATTAGCTGGGATGAATATTTTATGGGAGTTGCAGCGCTTTCTGCAATGCGTTCCAAGGATCCGGGTACTCAGGTGGGAGCGTGTATTGTCAGCCCTACAAACAAGATTCTCTCAATGGGCTACAACGGATTTCCTATAGGATGCTCAGATGATGATTTCCCTTGGAATAGAGAGGGTGAACCTCTTAATAACAAATATTTTTATTCGACACACAGTGAGTTGAACGCAATTTTAAATTACAGAGGCGGAAGTCTGGAAGGGTGCAAGATGTATGTTACACTCTTTCCTTGTAATGAGTGTGCGAAGGCAATTATACAATGTGGTATAAAAGAGCTGGTGTACGCCTGCGATAAATACAAGGATACAGACAGTGTTGTTGCGTCAAAAAAGATGCTTGATGCGGCAGGAGTGAAGTACACATATTACAATCCAACTGGCCGTATAATTGAGCTTAATGTATAGGTTAATTGCGTAGACAATTCTGAAAAAAAGTGTTATAATTATTCTATTATCTGCCTATAGTATATAAAGGCGTGTTTGGGTTAATCAAAGTTATTTTATGATTTTGATTTTATACGAGAATAGAGAGGATAAGTGTACATGGGTTATAGAAAAGAAGTTTTTAGAAGCTTAAGCCTCATAACTCAGCTGGGAGTAAGCGTGATGGTTCCGGTGTTTATGTGTGTGGTGGCAGGAGTACTTATTGATAATCATTTTGGTACATCCACACTTGTTGTTCTTTTATTCTTAGGCATAGCGGCAGGTGGGCGCAATGCTTATATTCTCGTCACAAAGGTCCTTGATGAAAATGAAAGAGAAAGGAAAGCGGCAGATAGCGCAAAAAGGGAAGAACGTTTAGATGCTTATAAGAAACAGAAAAATTAATCCAACTATGGTAGAAATAGTCATAGGCATCGTACTGTACGGAATATTAGGAATTCTGCTATTAACAGTACTGTATTTGCTAGAGGTACCATTGGAAGAGTTTTTTAATGGAACAATCGCAGATATCTTTATTGGATTTATTGTAGGAATAATATATTCAATTGTGGTGATTATTCATATGGCAAAGACAGTAGAGACGGCCTTGGAGATGGGGCAACATGGAGCATTAAAGCATACGAGGATTTCTTATCTTATTAGAATTGGATTATTGCTTGTGCTTTTTGTGGTGATGCTTTTTGTAGAGGTAGGCAACGTTTTTTCAATGCTTTTTGGTTTATTAAGTTTGAAGTTATCGGCGTACGCACAGCCGATTACTCATAAAGTAAAAGAAAAATTAAAAAAAGGACGGTGATAATGTGGGAAATGATATTGTCAGACTAGGTCTTTTAGACAGTGGAGCAGACTTTTCTATAAAGTATCTGCAGGAAATACATTTGTTTGGACAAACCTTTCATCTGACGACGACACATGTCGGCCTGTTGATTATCTCGGTTGTATTGATAGTGCTAGCTATTATGGTCAACCGTAGAATATCAAAGTCAAAGCCAGAGGACACACCGGGCATGCTTGTTAATGTTTTTGAACTTGCAGTAGATATGATTGATAATATGGTAAAAGGTACCATGGGAAGCAATGCGCGTAGGTTTAGAAATTATATTTCAACGATATTTATGTTTGCCCTGTTGTGTAACATATCAAGCTTATTTGGCTTAAGACCGCCAACGGCAGATTATGGCATAACCTTTGCGATGGGTATAATAACATTTTTTATTATTCACTACAATGGTATTAAGGCCAATGGTGTGGGGCACTTTTCAGCACTTTGTAAGCCTGTATTATTAACTCCGATAAACATTATCGGCGAGATTGCAGTTCCGCTTTCTCTGTCGCTTCGTTTATTCGGAAATGTATTATCGGGTACAGTTATGATGGGACTTATATATGGGCTATTAGCGCCGCCTATAACTACCGGTATTCCGGCAGTGTTGCATATATACTTTGATATATTCTCAGGTTGTATACAGGCGTATGTATTCTGTATGTTATCAATGGTATATATATCAGACAAGATTGGTACAGACTAAAATTAAAAAAGAACACCAAAATGGTGCAGAGGAGGAAAAATATGAGTGGACAGGATTTTATTAGCGCAATGTCAGCAGTAGGCGCAGGATTAGCAATGATAGCAGGTATCGGACCTGGTGTAGGTCAGGGATACGCAGCAGGTCAGGCAGCAGCAGCAGTTGGTAAGAACCCGGGAGCTAAGTCAGATATTACATCTACAATGCTTTTAGGTCAGGCGGTAGCGGAGACAACAGGTCTTTACGGATTCGCTGTAGCTATTATCCTTATGTTCGTTAAGCCATTCAACTAGGATTTCTTATTACAAGAAACCTGAAAGGAGGCGAGGACTTGGAGACATATTTAACAAGCTTTATCCTTGATGCGGCAGCAGAAGAAAAGACAGGATTTATATTTGGATTAGATGCACAATTGTTATTTGATGCAGGTGTACTTGCAATTAATATATTCCTTTTGTTTATCTTACTGTCATATATTCTCTACAATCCAGTGCGTAATATGTTAAAGAAACGTCAGGACATGATTACTGCAACGAGAGAGGAAACAGCCGCAGCTAATGAGGAAGCAAATGCTTTAAAAGAAGAGTATGAGGCAAAGCTTAAGGACGCTGAAAAAGCAGGAGAAGCTATTCTTGCTGAAGCGAGAAAAAAGGCCTTAAAGAATGAAGAGAGAATTATAAGTGAGGCAAAGGAAGAGGCGTCAGCTATTATTGAGCAGGCTAGAAAAGAGGCTGAGCTGGAGAAGCAGAAGGCATCTGATGATGTTAAAAAAGAGATTATCAGAGTTGCAACACTTATGGCAGGCAAGATGGTATCTGTATCTATGGATGATGCCACACAGGCAAAGCTTATAGAAGATACTTTAGGAGAGATAGGTGATAGTACATGGCTAAGCTAGTAGACAAGACTTATGGCGATGCACTGTTTGAGTTGGCTGTGGAAAATGGACAGACAGATGCTTATTTCTCAGAGTGTCAGGGTATTCTTCAAATTATAGAAGAAAATCAGGAGTTGGTAAAACTTCTCACACATCCAAAGATTTCAAAGGATGAGAAGCTTACGGTGATAGAAAACGTTTTTAAGGGACGTGTAAGTGATGATATCACAGGTTTTCTTGTTTTAATTGTGAAGAAGGACAGACAGGCAGAGCTCACAGATATACTCTCGTATTTTATAGACAGAGTAAAAGAATATAAAAAAATAGGTGTTGCTTATGTTACAACAGCAGTGACACTTTCAGACACAGAAAAGAAGTCAGTTGTAGATAAACTGACAGCCACAACGAATTATGACAGCTTTGAGATGAATTACAGCGTAGATAAAGATATTATCGGTGGAATGATTATTCGTATTGGCGACAGAGTGGTGGACAGCAGTATTAAGTCTAAGATTGAATCTATGGCAAAAGAGCTGTATGAGGTTCGCCTAACATCAATGTAAGAAGGTGAGAAATTTATATGAATTTAAGACCTGAAGAGATTAGTTCAGTAATCAAAGAGCAGATAAAGAATTATTCGACTCAGCTTGAAGTATCTGATGTAGGTACTGTAATTCAGGTTGCCGATGGTATTGCCAGAGTTCATGGACTTGAGAATGCAATGCAGGGCGAGCTTCTTGAATTCCCAGGCGGAGTTTATGGTATGGTGCTTAACCTTGAGGAGGATAATGTAGGTGCCGTACTTTTAGGAGATTCAAAAAATATTAATGAAGGCGATATGGTTAAAACAACAGCAAGAGTTGTTGAAGTTCCAGTAGGCGATGCTATGATTGGACGAGTTGTAAATGCACTTGGACAGCCAATCGATGGCAAGGGCCCAATCGTAACAAACAAGTATCGTCAGATTGAGAGAGTTGCATCAGGTGTTATCTCTAGAAAGTCAGTAGATACACCATTGCAGACAGGTATTAAGGCTATTGATGCCATGGTTCCAATTGGACGTGGACAGAGAGAGCTTATCATCGGTGACCGTCAGACAGGTAAGACAGCCATTGCTATTGATACAATTATTAACCAGAAGGGACAGGATGTTCTCTGTATATATGTTGCTATAGGACAGAAGGCGTCAACAGTTGCTTCTATCGTTAAGACACTTGAGGAGAGTGGCGCAATGGCATACACAACTGTAGTTTCTTCTACAGCCAGTGAGCTTGCACCATTACAGTATATTGCACCATACGCAGGTTGTGCTATTGGTGAGGAATGGATGGAGCAGGGTAAGGATGTACTTGTAATCTATGATGACTTAAGTAAGCATGCTACAGCATACCGTACACTGTCATTACTTCTTCGTCGTCCACCAGGACGTGAGGCATACCCGGGTGATGTATTCTATCTTCATTCAAGACTTCTTGAGAGAGCTGCAAAGCTTTCTGACGAGCTTGGTGGAGGTTCACTTACAGCTCTTCCTATTATAGAGACACAGGCAGGTGACGTTTCTGCGTACATTCCTACAAATGTAATTTCTATTACAGATGGACAGATTTATCTTGAGACAGAGATGTTTAATGCAGGTTTCAGACCAGCTGTAAATGCAGGTCTTTCAGTATCGCGAGTTGGTGGTGCTGCACAGATTAAGGCTATTAAGAAATTAGCAGCTCCAATCAGAGTTGAGCTTGCTCAGTACAGAGAGCTTGCAGCATTTGCCCAGTTTGGCTCTGAGCTTGATGCTGATACAAAGGAAAAGCTTGATCAGGGTGTTCGTATCAAAGAGATTTTGAAGCAGCCACAGTACAATCCAATGCCTGTAGAATATCAGGTAATGATTATATATGCAGCTACAAAGAAGTATCTCCTTGATATTCCTGTAGATGAAGTTTTAGATTTCCAGGATAAGTTATTCGAGTATATTGATACAAAGTATCCAGAAATCCCAGAGAGTATCCGAGACACAAAGGAACTCTTACCTGAGATAGAGGAAAAGCTTGTACAGGCAATTGGAGAGGTAAAGGGGGCTTAATATATGGCTTCAATGAGAGACATAAAAAGGCGCCAGGCAAGTGTTCAGAGCACAGGCCAGATTACCAAGGCCATGAAGCTGGTATCTACAGTTAAGCTTCAGAAAGCAAGAGGTAGAGCAGAGAGTACAAAGCCATATTTTGATGGAATGTATTCTACAGTAGCTTCTATATTGGCTCGTTCAGGAAATATCAACCACAGATTTTTGCAGGGTGATTCTGACAAAAAGAAGGCAGTGGTTGTTATCACATCAAACCGAGGTCTTGCAGGCGGATACAATTCAAATATAGTAAAGCTGATAGCAAATAATCCTGATTTTACACCGGAAAATACTGTTATATACGCAGTAGGAAGAAAGGGTGTAGAAGGTCTTTCAAGAAAGGGCTATCGTATTGAAAAGGATTATTCGGATTGTGTAGAAGAGCCAATCTATGCAGACGCTATGGACATTTCAAGAGAACTATTAGAGTCTTATGCAAATGGTGAGATTGGTGAGATTTATCTAGCATATACATTCTTTAAAAATACTGTCAGCCATATACCAACACTTAAGAAGCTTTTGCCGGTATCGGTAGAAGAGTATGAGCTTACAGAAGAGGAAAAGCGTATTCCTATGAACTTTGAACCTTCCGAGGAAGAGGTTTTAGAGATGGTTATTCCTAAGTATGTCAGCAGTCTTATATTTGGTGGCTTGGTAGAGGCAGTAGCTAGTGAGAATGGTGCAAGAATGGCAGCTATGGATTCGGCAACAAGCAATGCTGAAGAGATGATTGCAGACTTGTCACTAAAGTATAATAGAGCTAGACAGTCTTCTATTACACAGGAGTTAACAGAAATTATCGCAGGTGCCAATGCTATTTAGCAGGTATTTGTAGAAAATTAAAGGAGTAAGAGTATGGCAGAAAAAAATATTGGTAAAATTACCCAGATTATTGGTGCGGTACTTGACATAAAGTTTGAAGGAGGAAAGCTTCCGGAGATTAACGAGGCTATCGTTATTGAGGGAAGTGGTAGCAAGCTTACTGTTGAGGTGTCACAGCATTTGGGTGATGATACTGTTAGATGTATTGCCATGGGTCCAACAGATGGTTTAAAGAGAGGTATGGAGGCTGTTGCTACAGGTGCTCCAATCACAGTACCAGTTGGAGAGAATACACTGGGACGTATGTTCAATGTATTAGGCGATCCTATTGACAATAAACCAGTTCCTGAGGGAGTTGAATATCTTCCAATTCACAGAAAGGCACCTTCATTTGAGGAGCAGTCTACATCTACAGAGATGCTTGAGACTGGTATCAAGGTAGTAGACCTTCTCTGTCCTTACCAGAAGGGTGGAAAGATTGGTCTTTTCGGTGGTGCCGGAGTTGGTAAGACAGTACTTATTCAGGAGCTTATCAGAAATATCGCTACTGAGCACGGTGGATACTCAGTATTCACAGGTGTTGGTGAGCGTACAAGAGAGGGTAACGACCTTTATCATGAAATGAATGATTCAGGAGTTATCAATAAGACAACAATGGTATTCGGTCAGATGAACGAGCCACCAGGAGCACGTATGCGTGTTGCTCTTACGGGTCTTACAATGGCAG
>JAFSIA010000001.1 GCA_017440045.1 Lachnospiraceae bacterium | reverse complement strand
TTAGAAATCTCAACACGCATCTGTACTCTTAACTTAGCATCAAGGTTTGATAAAGGCTCATCCATAAGGAATACCTTAGGATTACGAACGATAGCACGACCCATCGCAACTCTCTGTCTCTGACCACCTGATAAAGCCTTTGGCTTTCTGTCAAGTAAGTGCTCGAGGTCAAGGATTCTAGCTGCCTCACGTACTAACTTCTCAATCTGATCCTTTGGTGTCTTTCTTAACTTAAGACCGAATGCCATATTGTCATATACTGACATATGTGGATAAAGAGCGTAGTTCTGGAATACCATGGCGATATCTCTGTCCTTTGGCTCTACGTCGTTTACTAATCTGTCTCCGATATATAACTCACCTGAGCTGATTTCCTCAAGACCTGCAATCATACGAAGTGTTGTAGACTTACCACAACCTGAAGGTCCTACGAAGATGATAAATTCCTTATCAGCAATCTCAAGGTTGAAATCCTTAACAGCTGCGAAACCGTTAGGATATACTTTGCAAATGTTCTTTAATGATAAACTAGCCATTGTGTGTTTCTCCTCCGAATAAATAAATTTATGCGCACTACGTCCGCAGTAAAAGTATTTTATATTATTTAACGAAAAAAAGCCATATGCCAAATTCACAAAATAATCAATTAATTTTGTTAAATTCGTCTATGACTTTTTTTATTGTGCTAAATTGCACAAAAATTCGACATTTCTTTTGTGCAATTTACCTTTGTTCTATTTTGCTGTATATTTGCCCTTTACATAAACAACCACGCTAGATTGAGCTTTTATTCCCGAATCAGAATCAGGACAAACATATACACAATACTTACCAAGAGTCATACCATCTGCGCATGCCTCTCCCATTGTCACATTGACTAAACTGGCACCCTTCACATAAGCGTTGGCGTTGCCTGAGTAAAGAAGAATTTCTGTTCCTTCATATCCCACCAGAGTGCTCCCCTTAGATAGTGTGACCTTCTCGTATCCAGCAGTTTCTGAATTGCCTGACAGATTAAAGCTACTCATGTATGAATCCAAATAGGACTTTGTGATAAGCGGATCATTTACTGAACCCGGCTTGGCATCATTAGCTGCCCCGACATACATTCCGGCTTTAAATACACCTGCTGTACAGATAATCAGTATCACTGCCACGATTACAATCTTTTTAATTTTTTCGTTGCTCATATAAACTCCTAAGCAGTAATATCAATATTTCCGCCAATGTGTGGTGTAACTGATGCCTCAAGCATCTTTCTCATACCCTCACCCATGACTTCCATGTTGTCAAGAGATTTACTGAGCATTGCAATACCATAATCTGTCTTTACTTCTGTCATACTCATTGCTGTAGATAATGCTGCAATATCCATATTCTCCCTCCTTTGTGCTTTTTGATGGTTACATTAAAATATCATATACTAATATATAAAACAGGCAAACGCCTACGCCCAACAACAAATATCCATCGAAGAATTTTCCTTCTTCTTCATCGAATTTTTGCCTATAAGGCTTCGTAAAAATCCTTTTTACATTTTCAAATCCACGGTTCTTGTTGCAAATACTTTCAAATACCTTCATAGCAAGTACAAGACCTACAAAAGCAATGCCTCCCATAACAGCAAATGCAATAATATACTCCATAGCTGCCGGTTTTGCTGTAGCCTCATTGGAAAAACCTATCATATGTGAAAGTGTAATACTCGTTCCATTTATGACAAAATGAGCCAGAATGGTTGGAAGCAGGCTTCCCGTTGCGTACGCTAAAAGACCGAACACAAAGCCTATAACAAATGCATAGGAAAACTGATTAATATTCATATGTATAAGGCCAAAGAGTACTGAACTAAGCGTTATGGCTATAAGTGGATTACGCTTTTTATATCCATTCAAGATAAGTCCCCTGAATATAAACTCCTCTACCACAGCAGGCAAAAGCGCCAATATAATAAGATTTAACCAGAGCGGATTCTCTGTTACTATAAGCTCTAATGTAGTATCAACCGAATTTCCGGCCACTGCCGAAGATATGGAATTAATAAATGCTACAAGTGGCATTAAGAGAACCGTCATAACAAGTGTCTTAAGCACTGTTCCCGGCGATACACTGCTGATAGTCACATCATCCACTGTCTTTGGTCTAAGAACAAGTATGTATAATAATGATGGTATCAGTAATATAATCTCTGGCAAAACAAGAAGCATATTTATGGTTAAAACTTCTTTTGGAATAAGTCCAACTACATTTACCAGAATAATATATACAAGTACCGTAGCTGCAAACAATACATTTGTTTTTGTTACATTTTTCATTAATTTAATTACCCTTTTACTAACCCTTTAAACCAATTGCCTCAATCTCTATAAGAACATCCTTTGGAAGTCTTGCCACTTCAACACATGAACGTGCTGGGCAATCCTTTGTAAAGAACTCTGAGTATATTGCATTAATCTTTCCAAAATCGTCCATATTCTTAATGAATACAGTTGTCTTTATAACATTCTCAACAGCTACGCCTGACTCCTGTAATAATGCAACAAGATTGCCGATGGCCTGCTTAGCCTGTGCCTCAATACCCTCTGGAATCTCTCCTGTAGCAGGAACTACCGGAATAACTCCTGATGTAAATACCATATTTCCTACCTCGATAGCCTGTGAATATGGTCCAATAGCTGCTGGTGCCTTATCTGTACTAATAATCTTTTTCATTTTAAATAAACCTCCTTGTTATCTATTGATAATCCTAATGGATTTCTCACCAATCTCAATTTTTCTAGCCTTGTATAATCGGCCTACGGCACGTTTAAATGCCGCTTTGCTCATGCCAAACTCTCTCTCTATAACCTCTGGCGATGCCTTATCGTTAAATGGTAAAACACCATCAAACTCCTCGATAACTGTCATAATCTTTTCTGCATCTTCATCCATCTGAAGATAGGCCTTCTTTGTCATACCCAGGTCAATCTTTCCATCTTCTCTTATTGCTGTAATTCTAGCTTCAATTGTATCTCCAATCGAAAGATTTGTATGAATCTCTTTCTTATGAATAAGTCCCTGGTACATATCGTCTACTGCCACAAAGGCACCAAATGTATCGCTTAACTCATAAACCGTACCTGTCACAACCTGATCCTTCTCATATCCCTCACCTACAGGAAGATACTTATAAACCTTCATAGTTGCTGCAAGTCTGTTGCTCTTATCTATATAAAGGGCAACCATATATGACTGACCCGGTTTCACTCTGGTTGTTTGCTCCTTAAAGGATAAAAACAAATCCTTTTCAAGACCCCAATCAAGAAATGCTCCTATAGATGTCACATCATTTACCTTAAGCTTTGCCGCTTTTCCAAGGGTTATAAGTGGCATATTTGTAGTCGATATCAATCTATCCTTTGAGTCTCTGTACACAAAAACTTCTACCTTACTTCCAATATCGGCGCTTTGTGGTACCTGCTTTATAGGTAGTAAAACCTTTTCTTCACTGGATTTATCCTCGCTAAGATATGCTCCAAAATCAGTAAATTTAACAACCTCAAGTGTCTGAATTTTACCTAATTCTATCATGTTATTCCGTCCTCTCTTTCACCTAAATATATCACATTCTACATGCAAATGTCAAACTCCACGGATGCGTATGTCTTGCCATTTTCGTCATTAAGAAGCACCGTGATAAGCTTACTGTTTTCTTCGCCTTCAGCTTCGTATACTACCGGGTAAAACATCTTTCCATATTTCGCCTGCATCTTATACTCAGCCCTGATTCTTTTAACCTGTGCCCCTACTGGTATGTACTCTGCTGCACATTCAACATAACGACCATTATTTACATGTCCATTAGTATCTATGTATGCCTTTTTTATAGTTATAGGCTCCATCTCCCTGCCAATGACATCCACAGGAACCTTCACCTTTCTATCCATGTAGTTCATATCGAGCTTCTCAGAAAGCTCGTAAAACTTTGTATATTCCTCTGTCAGCTTAATTGGGCGGCCTGTTACCATATCAGCAAAAACCCATAATGTGTTGGCTTCCACCAAATGTTTTCCTGATTTGTCCTTAATAACAAAATTTCTATGTCCATAAGCTCCTGAAAAATCATAAGGCCACGTACATACTGTTATTTCCTCATCCTGCTTTAGCTGCTCTTTTATCTCAATCTGCCATGAATTTAAAACCCAAAGCTTTTGCTCTCTCTTAAAAAACTCAAAATCAGCTCCAACAGAATTAGAATGATATGTTGTGCAATCCTGAAGGAAATTGACAATCGCCTCTGGACGAACTAACCCCAATTCATTCAACTCACTATACCTTACCTTCGTATCAAAAGAAAACATACCCTACCTCCTGATATATTACAACTATATGATAATAACGAAAAAGCTCTTGAACAACTTGTCCAAGAGCTTTACTAAGCTGGCCCACAAGGATTCGAACCTTGAGAATGCTGGAGTCAGAGTCCAGTGCCTTACCATTTGGCGATGGGCCAATGTCTGACGACAAGGAGCATTATACTATACACATTTTAATATTGCAAGCACTTTTTTAATTTTTTTTAGCAATATTTATAAGTCCATAAAGTAACAAATCCGGCTCATAGAAAAACTCACTTTCTATGCAGCTTCTAATAAGCTCTGTGTTACCTCCAGTCATAACAACAGTACACTTTTTACCTAGCTCCTCATTTATCTTTTTTATCATCCCGTCAACCATGAGAGCGTGACCATACACAAGTCCGCTGTTAATACAGCTCTGGGATGAATTACCGATGATTCCATCCGGCTTATCTACTGTATAAGTCTTAAGCTTTGATGCGTTTTTAAGAAGTGACTCTGCACCTGTCATAAGACCCGGCGCAATGATTCCTCCGAGAAAGCGTCCCTTTTCATCAATAACATTGCAGGTAGTCGCTGTGCCTAAATCAAAGACAATAATTGGCAGCTTGTCAGAGTACTTCTCTATGGCTGCAACCGAGTCTGCCATACGGTCTGCTCCAAGGGTCTCTGCTGAATATAAAGATATATCAAGTCCGCAGTTTTCCTTATCAACCATGATAACCTGTCCTGTCAATCTGTCTGCAAGCCACTCAAGAACCTGCTCATCCTCAGATACAACACAAGAAATAACCGCCTTCTCAAAAAGTTTCTCACCCTGCACATATGCTCTGTCACAAAGCTGCTCTGCAACAACATTGCACCAAGAATTGAGCAGAATCTCCCTGACACCTTTAGGTCTGTTATTAAGCATCTTAAAGGCATCTGCCTGAAGCTTTTCTTCATCAGTCTTAAATCTCTTTATGATATTTCCTTTTTCTAAATCAACCGCTGCAAATGTAATGGTTGTATTTCCTGCATCTATTATTAATATCATCAATTTCTCCTACTTGTTTCTAAGAATCTCACTTAAAATCTCATCTGCCACTGCAGCCTTGCTCATAAGTGGAAGCTCCTTTACTTCATCCTTTGTTATCAAGGTAACAACATTTGTATCTATACCAAATCCCGCACCTTCCACCTTTAAATTATTAGCTGCAATCATATTGGCATTTTTCTTAGCCAGCTTTCCTCTGGAATTTTCGATTAAATTCTCTGTCTCCATTGAGAACCCACACACAAACTGGTCCTCTCTCTTATGTTCTCCAATATATTTTAAAATATCCTCAGTTCGCTTAAGTTTTATGGACATATCGTCATCTGACTTCTTTATCTTATTCTCAGCTGTAACTTCCGGTGTGTAATCAGCTACTGCAGCAGCCTTTATGATAATATCACTCTTATCTAAATTTTCCTTAACCGCTTCAAACATATCTGCAGCACTCTTAACATTTACCAGATTAGCACCTGCAGGCGCTTTAATATTTACAGGCCCTGAAATAAGTGTAACATTAGCTCCTCTGTTTATAGCCGCTTCAGCTAAAGCATATCCCATCTTTCCAGATGAATGGTTTGTGATATATCTAACCGGGTCAATAGACTCAACTGTCGGACCTGCTGTCACAAGAACATTCAATCCTGCCATATCCTGCACCGGCATAATTGTTTTTTCTATTGCCTCAATAAGCACTTCCTCCGCCGGAAGCTTTCCTGCTCCCACATCACCACAGGCAAGTCTGCCACAGTCTGGCTCTATCATCCTATATCCATAGCCTTCTAGCTTTCTCATATTATCCTTTACAATAGGATTCTCATACATATTAGTATTCATAGCAGGCGATACAAGCTTTGGACATGTACATGCCATAATCGTTGTTGTAAGCATATCATCCGCAATACCATTTGCAATCTTTCCTATTACATTGGCAGTTGCCGGCGCAATGAGGACCACATCAGCCTGCTTTGCTATAGACACATGCTCTACATTATATTGAAAATTTCTATCAAAGGTGTCCACCAGACACTTGTTATTTGTAAGTGTTTCAAATGTTATAGGATTAATAAAATATGTTGCATTTTTTGTCATAAGCACATGCACATTGGCTCCTTTCTTCACGAGAGCACTGGCGACATTCGCCATCTTATATGCAGCTATAGAGCCTGTAACACCAAGCACAACTGTCTTTCCCTTAAGATTCATATTTTCCACACTTCCTTTCTGTCATACATGGCAACCTTTGTTGCCCATCCATTATCTTTATTATCGTAAACTATTGAATATATTTAGAGAACCCATCTCTCTGATCAAGATATCCCTCTATAGTGCCTACATAGAGTATCTTTTTATCTTCCATCTCATAGAAATCTCTAGGAGTCATTATAGACCAATGCTTTTTGAATTTACGTATACCATAATCCTCTAATGTCCTTGCTACAAACTGAGAGCAGGCATATCGTCTCTTTTGATGAAACGGCTTATTAAAAAGCATCCATGGCAGGCCTAAAATAGTATAATGATATCTTTTTGCATTTGCCTCATAATACCTTATTCTGCCCCATACCTGTTCCTTCTGCTTCTTTGTGCATTTTATCTCAGTCACCATACATAGCGCCTTAGGAAACTTCTGTATAACCTTATCCATCTCCTCCTTTTCAAATCCAGAGAAGATAGGAACCTTAGGATTTCTTCGTCCGAAGCTGTAGCAGTCCTTTAAGTCTTCATCCATACCCAAAACAATATGAATATACTTAATCCTCGTCACCATTCTTATAATAGTTGCAAAGATACCCGGTGTCCCTATAAGAACCAGGTATAGCTTCTCATCCATAGGTTCAGCATTATCACTTACAGCAATATTGTCATTTTTTTCTTTTATATCTTTTTTAACTTCCATTTTATCCTCCTAAAAAACTAGCAATATGCTAATTTTCCTCAAGTAGGTACATTTTAATACAATTCATAACTTTAATCAAGTAAATATGATTTTTATATAGCTTTAGGAGTGTGTTTGTGCTATTCTTATAAGAGTTAGGAGGCATTTTAAATGAAATTCAATTTTGACAAACGATATTTAAAACTTTGTAAATACATAGGTGTCACCACCGTTTTAATTTACCTGGCATTTAGACTTATTGACAGCGTTCCACATTTATATGACAATGTTTTACTTTTTATGGATGATTTTTGGGATATCTCATTCCCTATTATCTTAGGCTTTGTTATCGCATTTCTTATGTTTGGACCTACAAATGCCATTGAAAAAGGCTTGTTAAAGTTTAACTTCTTTACTAAACGTAAACGTGCTTGCCGAGCAATCGGTATCACAGTCTCATACGTTGCAGTAATAGGGCTTTTGATAGGCTTATTATGTGGTGTTTATTTTATGATTGGTGGTCAGATTTCCCAGAACAGTACCTTTGGAAATATTATGGCTTCTATAATTGACCACTTTGAAAACAACTCTTTATCTACAGAAAGTTTGACAAGGCTTATAGAAAAATTGCATCTGCCATTTGGTGATTTGATTTCATCTCAAATGGGTAATATAGCCAATTTCTTACAGAGCGCTTTTTCTGAAATGTTAGATGGCATTGCATCATTTATCTTTGAGCTGGGCAGCAACCTATTCTCGCTGATTATCTCTGTAACACTAAGCATTTATGTTCTTGCCAGCCATGAGTATTTTGCAGACTTGTGGGATAAATTCTTTTTTGTTGTATTTAGAAAGAAAAAGAGTGGAACTATCGTTAGACGTTCTCTTCACATTATAAATGAAACTTTTTCAAAATATATTCGTGGACAGCTTATTGAGGCTGCTATAGTTGCACTACTCTCAACTTCTGTATTAACTGTAATCGGTGTGGATTACGCTTTTGTAGTAGGTATTATATGTGGTATCTTTAACCTGATACCTTACATTGGACCACTGATTGGTATATGTATCGCCGCCGTTATCACTCTGTTTTCAGGTGAGATTTGGATGGTAATCGCAACAATTGTCAGCCTTTTTATCGTCCAACAGATTGATTGTAACTTCTTGTGTCCAAGAATTGTTGGTGACATAGTAGGACTACATCCTGCATTAGTTCTTATTGCCGTAACTGTCGGCGGAAACTGGTACGGACTTTTTGGTATGATTATTGCAGTTCCAATCGCCGCTACATTAAATACACTGATAAATGACTGGTTTTCAACATACATCAAGGCAAATTATGAAGCACACAAAGAGACAGAATTTGATGAACCTAAAAATGAAGATACCATCTTCCAAACGCTAAAAAAGAAAAAACCAAAATCTTCAACTGAAACCGAAGTGCAAGCAGAGGTACAGACTGAGGTACAGACTGAGGTACAGACTGACTCACAGACCGAAACACAGTCAGAAACTAAAGCCTCAGATACCAACCCACAATAAATCGCAGTTTATGGGTAAATTGCAGCATCATAAACATTTGTGATTTAAGTATTTGATAAAGAAAAGGTGCGTAAATATTAATTTTTATTCTTCGTTCCGAATATTAGACTTTCTAAGTGTTTTGAATGACGCTTTTATAACGTACGCAACCGGCTTCCATGCGCCATCCATGGCTTAGTGGAAGCCCTCGCCCCGACCTCGTGTCGGGGCGTTGCTGTTTATAGACAAAACACTAAGAAACT
>JAFSIA010000010.1 GCA_017440045.1 Lachnospiraceae bacterium | reverse complement strand
GCCTACGGCATGGAGGCCGTATAAGCGCCGGTCGCGAACCCTGCAAATAAAGTAACATGCAAGGTTCTTAGATAATCTATTTGACGGAACGGGAGAATAAAAATTTAATTTTTTGTAGCTCTTATATATACATTTAGCGCCGTGTCGGAAGCCTATTATTTACCCATAAACTGCAATTTATAGGTAATCACCTGTGTATTCTATAAGCATTGCGGATTCTACGCCTTCCAGCTCTGAGATGCGGTTTACAAATTCTGTATTGTCTTTTTTGAATGATACCTGAAGTGTTAATTCTGTTCTTCCCTTGTAAGAAGATTTGCTCTTTAATGTGTTTTTGATGCCTTCAAGTTCTGCCTTTACAGATTCATCAGCTGAGTCAAAGTACTTAATGACTAAAAGATATGTATGTGTGCCTGATGAAAGTACTGTAAATAGGATGTATGTAGTTGCAACTATAATAGTTGATACAATGGCAAATGGATAGAGTCCAGCACCTGTTGTGATGCCGGCAGCAATTGCCCAGAATAAGAAGCCGATATCAAGAGGGTCCTTGATAGAAGAACGGAATCTTACGATAGATAATGCACCAACCATACCTAAAGAAAGTATAATGTTTGAACTGATTGTTGTGATAATAAAAGCAGTGATGAGGCATAGCATAACATTTAAAATGTTAAAGTTATTGCTGTAAACGGCACCACGATAGAATTTCTTGTATACAAAGTAAATTACTGAAGCACAAAAAAGTGCAACTACCATTGTAACGAAAATGTATGGTGCAGATAGATTTTTTGATAATTCGCCCTGCTTCAAGCTTTCTGAAATAATGTCCTTAATTGTATTCATTTAAATAGTCCTCCTAAACGTAGTAAAGTACAATAAATATTGTAATAAAGTATATTAATAGTAAATAGCATCTTTTAAGTTTACATGACCTAATACATTCTTGCACATACAAAACTTTGATAGTGCAGTCTTCTGTCCATAGACAGTGCTAAGGATAGAAGAGAGGTGGTCTGGCAAATAAGAATCGTATTTTATTTCCATTATAACGCTGTCATTTTGAAATATATGTAAGGTATTCATCTCTTCATTAAATATATCAAAAGAATTGATACCAGCACGAAGATTTTTATCAAAAGTAATGCGAGTATTTGATAAAGGGTGAACAAAAGCAGTGCGGTCGTAATCTACGACAACAGAGGGCTTTAAGTCCAAAGCTGTGTGATTGGCATATATTTCCTTGGCAAGTGGATGTTCTAAATCACATAACACTTCGTAATTATTCATCATAAGCTGTTCATACTGAAATCGTTTTAAAGGGAAGGAAGTTTTGATAACAGTATTATTATGCTTTTCCTTTCTCTCAAATAATATTTTATCATCAAGGTAATTGTAGATTCTGATTCTATATTTTTTTCGGTCATTGTCTCCGTTAATCTTTGAGGTGTATGAGGTTGAATATATATCATCAAAGTATAGACTTCGGATGAAATACTCATCATTGTCACCAGTATTATCATCAAGAAATACAAATCCCTTTAATTTTGTAGAAATATCAATATAGTCAGCATATGTAATTAAATATTTTATTTCATATCGTCCTTTTTGTGACAATGATATTACCTCCTAGTAGTGATTATGTTTCTTCTTTTTGTAGGTTAATATTAAACATATTGATAAGCATAAAAATAATATACCTAAAAGCATTGCAGTGTCAGCGTATGAGTCTGTCTTATACTGAATACCGGCTGCGAGTCCAGGGTTTAAGGCTGGGTTAAGAGATGAGTTGCCGTTATCTGGTAAAGAACCCTGATCAACTGAAATTATATCATCTAAAGTTGAATCGAAAATAGTCTGGGAACCACCGTGATTGCCACCATTTCCGTGATTGCCACCTGGTCTTTCATTATTATGCTCGTTATTTTTAGATTGGTATGAGTCATATAGGGAAGTGGCTTCTTCAATGGTTAATGCATGGTTGTATACATTTATCTCATCCACATATCCCTTATACATTTCATTGTACAGATTTATGCCAAACCAACAGTTGGAGTTGTCATTTAAAAAGCCGCTTGCAATCTCATTTTCGCAGATAAATTTTCCATCAACATATAAACTATATTTTGATGTGGTTTCACTGCTTGGAGCGACAGATACAATAATGTGTGTCCAAATATTCGAGTGAAGGTATCCTATAGCACCGCTTGAATATGTTATATCTTCATTATTTATAGCAGAGTGGCTAAAAATATTTGGCTGATAGAAATCGTAATCTAAAAGTATACTCATAAAAGTATTAGTGTTTACGAAGTCACCATTGAAAATGGACAGGGTAGGTGTACCACCTGTGATTTCATCTGGCTTAATCCAAAATGATACGGAATAGTAGTTTGTGTTTAAAGAAAAATCTAAATCTAAACCGTAAGAGCCATCTAAGTATATACAGTTTCCGGACTTGCCGTTTCTGCTAATGATATCCCTATTGTCCTTAGTGACATTAGTTATACTATTCATATCGCCTTCTGAAATTCTTGAGATGAATGAATAATGCTCATCTCTGTTATCAAATGAAGCAGAAAACGATGGTGTCGGACAATCAGGAGCCGCAAGTGTATCAATAGAATTAGCATTAATATTAGTTGTCAAAATAGAAGCAAAAAGGATGGCTTTAAGGATGGAAGAATTATATTTTTTCATTCTATTCACCTCCATATACCTTATAGGATGTTATGCCATCAATATAGTCTCCGTTTTTGTTAAGGCCACTTGCAACAACAATTCCAGCACCGTTAGAATATACAGCTCTGGTAGTTATTGTCGTAGAGCCATCAACTACATCACCTTCGTAGACTGATGTTCCATTTACCTGTAATGCTATTTTTTTAGTCTGTGCATTTGTAGTAGATGCCGTGATTGTAGCAGTACCATCAGTGTTAAACTGTATACTGTCAATTGTGATTTCCTCTGAAGGAGTATAGTATCCAAGAGAAGTCACAAAAGTATCAAAGTCAGCGAATTGCTTATCAAGCCAAGCAACACGTGTTTCAATAAAATCTCTAAGCTTTGTCATAGATTTATCGAAGCTGACAGAGTTATATGATATATATGTTGTTTTCCACATATCATCATTGGCATTACCGGCTTCTTTTAAGTACTGATAATACATATCAATAGTACCATCTTCTTTGATTATATCTTCGATAATAGTAGGGCGTATTTGTTTGTACTTCTCATACGCCTTAAGAAGAAAATAAGGGTCCTTTATAAGGTATCTATTCCACTGAACAGATTGATAATACTGCTCATTGGTAAAGTATTCGTTTGTAGTATGCCAGCTCTCAGGAAACCATGTATTTATCTGGTACATATTAATGTTTCCAAAGGCCCAGTCATAATCCCAGGCAGGACTAAGTGAAGCAAGCCCTGATATATCTTTTGTGATAAATACACTATTTTTCATAGAGTCCCAGTTCATAGTGAATTCGCAAATGATAAAATTGTTTATAAGTGAATCAAGGCTAAATAATTGGCTGTAATGATATCCGTCACGCTCTGGATCTGAATATTTAACAGGCAACTGAATACCTTGCCATCCTGTATTCCAATCAAAGTATTTAGGTGAAGATTCGTAATGGACATCTTCATCATGATAAAAGAAGTCATCGCTATGTAACGCATATTCAAAGGTTTGAATATAATTTTTTGCATACTCATATAGGCTTTTGTTTGTCACTGCATATTCAGGTGACGAGAAGAAGAATGGCTGCATATGATTTGTGGTGATTTGCGATATAGCCGGATCATACAAATGATAAAAGTCCATTTCTAAGAGAAAACCACCTGTGGTACCAGGTATATCAACATAGTCTGTGATTTTATATGTAACATTCTGGTATTCAAATTCATAAGGAGCTGACAGCCAGCTAAGATCAGTTTTTAACATTTCTGAGAGCTCATCTTCGATATTTTTTGTTGTTTCATTGTTTAAGCCTTCCGTTTGCTGCTTTACCTGAGCGATAAGTTCAGCGGCATCATCTGCCAATGCTTCCCAGGAAAACACATCAACACGCTCAGAATCGATACGTATCTGTTCGCAAAGCTGGTATACACCCTGATACTCGTTATTAAAAATCAAGATAACATGAGTAGAATCAGTAGTATAAGACATACCTAACTTTTCGGATAATTCAAATACAAGATGATTTCGAATGTGTGTGTGATCAATATCGTTTGCAAGGAGAACCCAATGCTTGTTTAAGCCCATACCATACAAATCACATGCAGTGTCCAATTTTAATTTGTAAGGCTTTTTTAATCTGTTTTTTGTAGAGTTACCTCTTAGCTTTATTTGGGCACCGCCAAAATAGAAGTCAGTATTTTCGTTAGTGTATTCAGGTGAGCCCTGCATTGCAATAGAAGCAGTAGTATACTCGTCTCCAACAGATAAGCCGTCGGCTGTATTTATATATATTACCGGAAGCTTGCTGCAGTAAAGGGATGCAGATATAGATTTGTCAAAGTCATATGAAACTTCTACGGTAATAAATTTTTCAAGGTCATTTTCAGTAGGGATATATGTATCAGAGTGGTTATCTATAATCTGTGAACCAATGGTCCATGTGTAGACAATCTCATCCTCAGACTTATCCAAGTTATGTACAGACACAGTTAAAGGGGAGCCAACCTCAGCGTAGTTTGTGTTAAAGCTAAGATATGCCTCCGTAGTGGAATTTAAAGATTTATCTACAGTAACGAAATCATTTAGGACTGTAAGTGATAATATAATTAAGACTATAGAAGCTAACAGCAGCCCCACACTGCCAATTAGCCATTTTATATGCAAGTTTTTTTTCATACCAATTCTCCTATGTAAAAACACCTATTAACGGAATTATATCATTAATAGGCGCTTTCTACAATAAAACATTAGCGAGGGGATTTACGCTAAATTTAATTTTTTATTAAGATAATATTAAATCATATTTGTACTACGACATAAGCTCATCCCAACGCTCATACAGCTTATCAAGTTTTTCTTTTAATGCCTGCTGTTCTTTATGTACTTCCATACATTTTACTGATGAAGAATATATTTCTTCTTTTGTGAGTTCAATGTCTAAGAGAGCAATTTTCTCTTCAATATCTGCAATCTCATCTTCTGTTTTCTTTAAATCGTTTTGACGCTTGCGCTCCTTTGCCTGTTCTTCCTTCATAGCCTGCCAATCCTGTTTGGCTGAAGGTGGAGTGGCAGTGACTTCGCTTAATACGGCTTGTGAAGAAGCAACATTTTTGTTCGCAGATGAATTATTTATATTATATTTTTCTGGATTTAAAGCAGGTGATAATATATCATGCTTTTCCGTATAATAATCATAATTGCCTGTATAATTTATAAGCATATTGCATTCTAAATCAAGTATACGTGTGGCAGTTTTGTTTATAAAGTATCTGTCGTGAGATACATATAGAACAGTGCCTGTGTAATTTAGCAGGGCATTCTCCAATATTTCCTTTGAATCCATATCCAAATGGTTGGTAGGCTCATCTAAAATAAGAAAATTAGCATTGGACAGCATAAGTTTTGCCAGGGATACGCGTCCTTTCTCACCGCCGCTAAGTTCACTGATAAGCTTAAATACATCATCACCGGTAAAAAGGAATGCTGCCAAAACATTTCTGATTTCGGTGCCGGTCATAGTAGGGTAGCTATCAGATATCTCATCAAAAACAGTTTTGTTCATATCTAAAACATGGTGTTCCTGGTCGTAGTAGCCTATATGAACCTTGGAGCCAAGCTTTATTTCTCCGCTGTCAGAGGAGATAATTTCATTAATAATTTTAAGAATAGTAGTTTTACCTGTTCCATTGCTTCCGATTATGGCCACGCGTTCACCGCGCTTTATCTCAAAGCTTATGTTACTAAAAAGGTGAAGGTCACCAAAGGATTTAGAGATATCGGTTACAGTTAAAACATCATTACCACTTAAAATCTTTGGTTCCAGCTTGAAACGCATTGTGTCGTCCGACATAATAGGCTTGTCTAGAATATCTATTTTATCAAGCATTTTTTCGCGGCTTTCAGCACGCTTAATAGATTTTTCTCGATTGAAGGAGCGAAGCTTTGTGATAACCTCTTCCTGATGCTTAATTTCTCGTTGCTGATTAAGGTATGCTTTCATGGCATTGTCTCTAAGCATTGCCTTTTTTGTGGCATAGTCAGAATAATTACCCATAAATGTGGTGACTTTACCACGGTCTATCTCCACCACTTTAGTTACAATCTTGTCAAGGAAGTATCTGTCGTGGGCGACGATGATGACGCAACCGGGATAGTTTGACAAAAAGCCTTCAAGCCAAGAAATAGAAGTAATATCAAGATGGTTTGTCGGTTCATCAAGAAGTATAATATCAGGCTTTGATAGGAGAAGCTTACCTAAGGAAACTCGTGTTTTCTGTCCGCCTGAAAGAGTGGAAATGCTCATGGAGAAGTCATCCTCTTTGAAGCCTAATCCTTTAAGTACGCCAACAATCTCACTTTTGTATGAATATCCGCCGCCGGCCTCGAATTCGTGAGTAAGGCGAGTATATGTATTCATAAGACTATCCAGTTCAACACCTGAGACATTTTTCATCTCAAGCTCTATTGTACGAATTCTAGCTTCAGCATCTATAAGGTGCTGTTTAACAGTTAGCAGCTCATCATATATAGAGTTTGTAGTATCAATGTCCTGATACTGGGCAAGATAGCCGATAGACTTATCCTTTGAAATAACAACTTCACCTGTATCAGCACTGAGCTGTTTCATAATAATCTTTAAAAGAGTGGATTTGCCGGCTCCATTGATGCCTACAATTGCAGTTTTTTCACGTTCTTCTACGTGAAATGAGCAGTTTGAGAGAATTGTCTCTCCATCAAAAGATTTAGATATATTGTTACATGAAAGTATCATGGTTTATTCCTCCGAAGCTTAAGTTTCAGCAACCATTAGAGTATCACAAAAATAATGCTATGTCGAGAGTATAAAAAGCTTTATAAGGTTTGATAAATATTTGACAATTCGTATTATAAGTTTTAAAATAAAATTAGGAAGAAATGCGTTAAAGTGGGATAGGGTAAAGGAGATAAAAATGGCAGAGAAAGAGAATAAAATTTCAAATGCTGTTATAAAAAGACTTCCCAGATATTATAGACATTTGGGAGAACTAATAGAGATGGGTGTTGAGCGTATATCCTCAAATGAGCTTAGTGTTCGTATGAAGGTAACTGCATCTCAGATTAGACAGGATTTAAATAATTTCGGTGGATTCGGACAGCAGGGATACGGATACAATGTAAAAATTCTTTATATGGAAATAGCAAAGATATTGGGATTGGATAAGAAGCACTCAGTAGTTATCATTGGCGCCGGAAACCTTGGACGTGCCATTGCAAATTATGCAAACTTTGAGAAGAGAGGTTTTATTATTGAAGGTATCTTTGATATTAATCCAAAGCTCAAAGGTTCTACTATCAGAGGTATTGAAGTTAGGAATTTGGAAGAAATAGAGGATTTTGCAAAAGAGCATGCAATTGATATTGTGGCATTGACAATACCAAAGACTCAGGCAGTTGATGTGGCAGAAAGATTGGCGAGATTGGGTGTTAAGGCATTTTGGAATTTCGCTCATACTGACTTGAATGTACCGGAAGATGTCATTGTTGAAAGTGTTCATTTATCAGAAAGCTTAATGAGAATTTCTTATATGTTGGAAAATGGTTCATCTATGGACTAAAGAGAGGAGGTTTAGGTTATGGCAAGAAAGAAAAATCATGATGAAGACTATGTAAGTCTTGAGGAAATATTAGAAAAAATAAAAAGAAGTCGTATACCTACGCTCACTCTGGATGTTAAGTGGCAGTCTATTTTTAATACCGAAGATAAGTCTGCGACCATAGCTAAGCTTGAAAAACAGCTTTTGGAAGCTATGAAGAGTCAGGGTCGAATAACAAATGATAAAACTGACCTTAAAAAGGTTAAAAAGCGTCTTATGAAGGAAATTATGGAGAATATGAATTCTCCTGAAAATAGTCGTGCAGAAAAGAAGGTTTTAAAGAGCAAAGAACTCATAGAAGATATAAATGATAAGCTTATATTATTAGAGGATGAGGAACTTGATATTCCACACAAGATTAGAGAAATAAATGCTGAGCTTGCGTTGGAAAGTATGAGTGAAATCTTTGACAGATATGAAGAAAATCTTGAAGATATAGAGACACTTCAGGAATGGGTGAATGAAACTCGTATCGAGCTAAAAAAGAGAGTTATGCTTCTTGAAATGAAAAAGGAAGAGAATGAGAAAATGGATAAGTATCTGTCAGAACTTATAGATGGCGAGATTATTAGAGATTATAAGCGATATCGTGAGATAGAGGAATAGTTTTATGATAATAGGTATAGGAAATGATCTTATAGAAATAGAGCGTGTTAAAAGGGCTTGCGAAAAAGAAGCCTTTTTAGCGCGCTGTTTTACAGAAAAAGAGATTGAATTATTCGGCAAAAAGCCGTCATCTTTGGCAGGAAACTTTGCAGTGAAAGAATCTGTTGCTAAGGCATTTGGTACCGGCTTTAGGAAATTTGAAGCAGGTCAGATAGAGGTGCTTAGGGACGAGTTAGGAAAACCTTATGTGAATCTATACGGTGATGCAAAGGAAATGTATGATATGCTAAAGGGTAAGTGCATCCATGTAACAATTACAAACACTAAAGAATTGGCATCAGCAGTTGTTATCTTAGAGGGATAGAGATGGACAGATTATTAACAGGCAAATCAATGAAGATGGTTGACAGCTACACTATAGAAAACATAGGCATACCGTCTATGGTTCTTATGGAGAGAGCTGCTTTTGGTATGCTCAGATTTATCAAGGAGAATATGCAAAAGGATAGGAAGTTTTTATGTCTGTGCGGTACAGGTAACAATGGCGCAGATGGAATAGCCCTAGCCAGAATGTTAAAAATCGAAGGATATGAGGGAAAGGTCTTTGTTGTAGGCGATGAGAATAAATCAACAGACCAATGGAAACAGCAAAAAGGCATTGCTGTAAAATGTGGAGTTGTTATAGAAAATATAATGGAGTCTAGTTTGTCTAGGGTATCAGAGGAGTCAGATGACGCATATAATAGATATTGGGTACAGGAATTAGAGCAGTATGATTACATTGTTGACTGTATATTTGGAATAGGACTTACAAGAGAAGTAGGCGGACAATTTGCAAAGATTATAAATGCCTTAAATACCTGTAAAAGAGCAAACAATGTATATGTTGCAGCAGATATTCCATCAGGTTTAAATGCCGACACAGGAAGGATTATGGGCTGTGCCATAAAGGCAGATTATACAATCACATTTGGAGAGATGAAGTCAGGACTTTTGCTGTATGAGGGTAAGGATGTTGCAGGAAAAGTGCTTGTTGAAAACATTGGCTTTCCTGAAGCTTCTTTGGAAAATGCCCACGAGAAGTTTTATGCCATAAATAAAATGGATATAAGGAAGGTATGCGAACGATTAAATCATACTAATAAGGGAAGTTATGGAAAAGTCACTGTGGTTGCCGGCTCAAAGGATATATATGGAGCAGTGCATTTAGCTGCTATGGCAGCGATTCATACTGGTTGTGGTATGGTTAAGGTGATTACACATGAGAACAACAGAAATCTTATATATGAAAAGCTTCCGGAAGCTATGGTTGAAACATACAGTCAGGCAGATAAGTATGATGTAAGTGCAGTAGAAAATGCTGTAAAGTGGTCTGATGTAGTCGTTATAGGACCAGGCTTAGGAACAGATGAAAATGCCATGGAGCTTCTTCAAGGCTTTATGAGCTATACAAAGCAGATAAATAAGGCAATAGTTATTGATGCAGATGGCTTGAATCTAATTGCGAAGTACCCACAGCTAAAGAAGCATTATCACAGGAAAACAGTCATAACACCACATATGATGGAAGCATCCAGATTGCTAAATATACCAGTAAAGGAAATTGCTGAGAATATAGTCCAGTATGGTTGCCAATATGCAACAGAGAATGGTATTACAGTTGTAATGAAGGATTCAACAACAGTTATTTTAGGTATTGAATCTTTTGACAATAAGTGTAATAATAGGGTTTGCGTAAATACAACCGGAAATGCAGGAATGGCTACTGCAGGGTCGGGAGATGTGCTGTCAGGCATTATCGGAGCAGTCCTTGCAGGTAGTTTGGATGTAAGCAGGATAATGAAAGGATATGGAGATAATGACTATGAAAAATGCTTCATATCAGCAGCGCTGGGAGTATTTATTCACGGAATGGCAGGAGATGTAGCTAAGGAGTTTTGGGGTGAAGTCTCTATGACAAGTGGTGAAATGATGAAAAATATTAGTGTGGCACTGAGAAGATGCCAGAAGGATGAAGATAGATAATATTTTAGGAGAACGACTTATGGAAAATGTTGATAAGTATTACAGAGTATATGCAGGTATTAATCTTGATAACATTTATATAAATATGTGTGAGCTTAAGCGCAACACAGTAGACGGAACACAGATGGTAGCAGTTATAAAGACAGACGGTTACGGTCATGGAGCTGTTCCTATTGCAAAGACTATTGATGATCTGGTGGCTGCATATGCTGTGGCAACAATCGATGAGGCATTAAATCTTCGCAGACATAATATAACAAAGCCAATATATATATTGGGCTTTATATATGAGCATAGAGTAAAGGATGCTATATTAAATGATATAAGAATGAATGTTTTTGATATGCACATGGGCAAGGTTATATCTGATATAGCAACAGAGCTTGGGAAAAAGGCTTATATTCATATAAAGGTTGATACCGGTATGAGTCGTATTGGATTTATGGCAACAGAGGAGTCAGCTGACATAGTTAGAGATATATCAGAACTTCCAGGCGTGGAAATTGAGGGAATACTAACACACTTTACAGCTTCAGATGCAGCAAACAAGGAAACTGCAAAGAAGCAGCTGGAGAAGTTTGAGACATTTAACAAGCTTCTTTTAGACAGAGGTGTTGATATAAAGATAAAGCACTGTTCAAATAGTGCAGGCATTATTGATATGCCAATGGCTAATATGAATGAGGTGAGAGCAGGTATAGCACTCTATGGAATGTATCCATCAGACGAAGTTAACAAAAAGGCAGTAATGCTCAGACCAGCTCTTGAGCTTAAAAGTCATGTGGTATATGTAAAGACAGTTCCAGCAGGAACAGGTATAAGCTATGGTTCCACATATATTACAGATAAGGAAACAAAGGTGGCTACAATACCAGTTGGCTATGGCGATGGCTATCCAAGAAATCTGTCAAATAAGGGTTATGTTCTTATAAAGGGTAATAAATGTCCAATCCTTGGAAGAGTGTGTATGGACCAGTTTATGGTAGATGTAACGGATATGGATGTAGCGGAAGGCGAAGCTGTCACACTTATCGGCCATGATGGAGAGCAGTCTATTACAGTTGAGGAATTGTCTGAGCTTGCAGGTACATTTAACTATGAGTTTGTCTGTGATTTAGGTAAGAGAATTCCACGAGTATATTATAGAGAAGGCAAGATAGTTTGCATGAAGGACTATTTTATTGATGAGTACGAGATGCTATGATATTAATATAAAAATTGTAGTATCGCATGTATGAAAGTAAAATACCCGGAGATAATGATAGTAGTATTATTACATAATTATCAGGGGTGTTTAAAGTGATTATAAAAAGAGGCGATATATTTTATGCAGATTTAAGACCGGTCATAGGCTCTGAACAGGGTGGAATAAGACCAGTGCTAATCGTACAGAATGATACAGGAAATAAGCATAGTCCAACTGTTATAGTGGCGGCTATAACAAGCAAGATGAATAAGGCAAAACTGCCGACACATATAGAGATTGATTCAAAGCAATATGATATTGTGAAGGATTCAGTAATTCTTCTTGAACAGCTTAGAACTATTGATAAGAAAAGATTAAAGGATAAGGTGTGTCATTTAGACGGAGAAATCCTTGAAAAAGTAAATAAAGCATTGCTAGTAAGCCTTGAACTCATATAGTGTAAGTGTTGACTAGTAAGGGTGACATATGATATATTTTATGGGTTAATGCGTATTTTACGTATTAGCTCATTTTATTTCCAGAGAGGAGATTTGATAAATAATGGACAGTAGTCCCTTACAAGGTTTAATTGTATTTTTAATAGTAACAGTATTAAATTTCATAATGTACAGTTTTGGTGAAGCTAGTCAGAATGTCAATGAAGGTGATTTGCAGGAGAGAGCTGACGGCGGAGACAGAAAAGCAAAGAAGCTTTTAGATATTGTTGATAAGCCAAAGAGATTTATAGTGACAATACAGTTTGTTACTTTGGCACTTGCTATGGCAGTTGGATTTTTCACAGTAAAAGCGTATGGTCAGTGGGCAGCCGAGATGATAAATAATAAATTCTCTATGGATGGAAATGTAGTTGTGGCAGCAGCCATATATATATTAGTTGCATTTGTGATTATTGGTTTACAGCTGGCCTTTGGAATTATTGTTCCACAGCGATTGGGAAGAAGTAAGCCGGAAAAGTGGTCTTTAAGACTTATGGGAATTGTAAATGCAATAATGATTATATTAAAGCCATTTACAGCTATTATTTCAGGAATAGCCTATGTGATACTTAAACTTGTGGGTATTGACTATAGAGACGATACAGAAAATGTCACAGAAGAAGAGATTATGTCTATTGTCAATGAAGGACATGAGCAGGGTATATTAGAGGAGCAGGAGGCTGAAATGATTTCAAACATCATAGAGATGGATGAGAAGGAAGCAGCCGAGATAATGACTCATAGAAAGAATATCGTGGCTATAGATGGAGATTGGACGTTAGCTCAGACAGTAGAATTCATTATAAGTGAAAATAATTCAAGATTTCCAGTCTATGAAGAAGATATTGATAATATCATAGGCATACTTCATATAAGAGATGTATTCTCGTTGTATAAGAAGGAAGGTATGGAGGATAAAAAGGTTAAGGAACTTAATGATATACTCAGAGAGCCTAAATTTATACCTGAAACAAGAAACATAGATATGGTTTTTAGAGATATGCAAAAAGATAAGAATCATATGGATATAATCATTGATGAATATGGACAAACAGCAGGAATCATCACTATGGAGGATATCTTAGAAGAGATAGTCGGAAATATTATGGACGAGTATGATGAGGACGAAGAAAACATTGTAAAGCAGTCTGATGATACATATATCATAAAGGGAACAACGGCTTTAAGTGATATAGAAGATGAGCTTGATGTGACCTTTAATGAGGAAGATTATGATACATTGAATGGCTATCTTATTAACAAGCTTGAAAGAATCCCATCTGAAGATGAAAAGATTGTCATAGAGACAGATGAATTTAAGTTTGAAGTATTGTCTATAGAAGGAAAAATGATAACTCTCGTAAAGATGACAATCATTGAAAAAGAAGATAAGTCAGAAGATGAGGAAGAATAAAGCAGAGATACTCTGTTTAAGAATAAAATAATAAGGAGAAAGAAAAATGTCAGGACATTCAAAATTTGCAAATATTAAGCATAAGAAAGAGAAAAATGATGCAGCAAAGGGTAAGATTTTCACAATCATTGGACGTGAAATTGCAGTAGCAGTTAAGGAAGGTGGTCCAGACCCAGCAAACAACTCAAAGCTTGCAGCAGTTATCGCTAAGGCAAAGTCAAACAACATGCCTAACGATACAATTGACAGAGGAATCAAGAAGGCAGCAGGAGATGCAAACTCAGTTAATTATGAGGTAGTAACATATGAAGGATACGGACCAAATGGTACAGCTATCATCGTTGATGCCTTAACAGACAATAGAAACAGAACAGCTTCAAACGTAAGAAACGCATTTACAAAGGGCGGTGGAAACGTTGGAACAACAGGCTGTGTATCTTATATGTTTGACAAAAAGGGTCAGATAATCATTGATAAGGAAGAATGCGAATTAGATGCAGACACAATAATGATGACAGCATTAGATGCAGGCGCAGAAGATTTCGTTGAGGAAGAAGACAGCTATGAAATCCTTACATCACCAGATGACTGCGAGACAGTACGTCAGGCACTTGAAAAGGAAGGAATCCCAATGGTATCTGCAGAAGTGACAATGCTTCCACAGAACTATGTAGAACTCACAAACGAGGATGATATCAAGAAGATGAACAGAATCTTAGACCTCTTAGATGAAGACGACGACGTACAGGCGGTATATCACAACTGGGACGAGTAGAAATAAATGCAAGCAAAAAGAAGCCTTTAGAGGCTTCTTTTTATTTGCATTTTTTCTACTCGTCCCACGATAAACTCGGTTCACGCACGAAGTGCGTATCTCCGGAGGAGATAAAAGCGAAGCACGAACCGAGTTTAGAGTCGTAGGCAAGCAAAAAGAAGCCTTTAGAGGCTTCTTTTTATTTGCATTTTTTCTACTCGTCCCACGATAAACTCGGTTCACGCACGAAGTGCGTATCTCCGGAGGAGATAAAAGCGAAGCGCGAACCGAGTTTAGAGTCGTAAGCAAGCAAAAAGAAGCCTTTAGAGGCTTCTTTTTATTTGGATTTTTTCTATGGACCCCACTTGTGATATACTTATTGACAAAGGGAACAAATGTTGCTAAAATAAGATTGCTAAAATATTTAGCAAAAATTTAGCATAAGGAGAAAGGTAAAATGAGAAAGAGAGGTTTAGCACTTATGATGGCAGCTATGTGTATGTTAAATACAGGTTGTGGAGCAAATGAAGATGCAACAGAAAACACAACAAACGAATCGCAGACAGTTAATCAGACCGAAGAAAAAGTAAACGATACCTTAATGAGGGTTCCGGATGGATATCTTAAGGTTATTGAGGAAAAGGGTACTGTAACAACAATTACATACGATGCCACATTGATAGATGGCTCAGTTATAACAAAAACGGCATATGTATATTTACCTTATGGTTATGATGAAAATAAGCAATACGATATTATATATTGTTTACATGGTGGCGAAGGAGATACTAAAGCGTATTTAGGAACAGATGCCAGCCCTGGAAATGTAAAAAGAATGCTTGATAATATGATCGCAAATGGGGATATTAAGCCTATTATTGCCGTTGCACCAACATATTACGCTGATAGAAGTGAGAGTGCAGCTATGGGTAAGGCTATATCTAGAATAGAATATTTTACAGAGAACGAGTTGGTAAAGGAGTTGATTCCAGCTGTTGAGGGACAGTTTAGTACATACGCAGAAACTACAGATTTGGAAGGTATAAAGGCATCTAGAGAGCATAGAGCGTACACAGGCTTCTCTATGGGTTCACTGTCTACATGGTATACCTTTTTAAATGCATCTGACTATTTTTATTATTATATGCCAATGAGTGGTGATTGTTGGATTAATGGTGGCTCAAATGCAAGTGGCGCTGCAAGAAAATTAGAGCAGTACTGTCAGGATAAGGGATATGACGGAGATGAGTTTTTCATCTTTGCAGTTACAGGAAGTGATGATATTGCTTATGCGGCAATGAATTCTCAGATTGACAATATGAAAAAAATCTCTCCAACATTTAGATTTACTGATGATGGTTCAAATGAAAAAAATATTGTATTTATGGTAGAGCCAAAAGCAACACACAGCTTTGCATTTTTACCAATATATATGTATAATGGATTGCAGATGTTCTTTAAGTAGAATATACAAAATATAAGGAGCAGCACGGTGAATACAGGCAAAAAGGTCAATTTAAAGCAAATCGCAGAAAAACTTAATATTTCACCTGGTTCAGTTTCTCTGACTCTTAACGGACGTGGAGATGAAATGAGAATTGCCGCAGAAACGCAGAAGTTAATTATGGACACGGCTAAAGAAATGGGATATCCCTTGGATAAGGTAAGAAAAAATAAGCAAACGGTTGGTGTTAATAATTTGCCGGTTATAGTTATATTTTTACCATCATTAACAGGGGATGTGATTTCTCCATATGACAGAATTATGAATGGCTTAAATAAGTCAATTAGAGATAATCAGATAGATGTAGAAATCATTGTTTGTCCTTTTGAATATGGTTGCTTAAATGAAAAGTACAGGTATATTTCCAGCGATTTTTGCACAGGTGCCATAGTGTTTTCTATGTCGGAGAAGGATATGGAGGATTTGCTGGAGCAGGACTTTGATATACCGTTGGTTGTATTTAACCGTATAAATGAAAAATATTCGACAGTTCATGTAGATGATTACAGTGTGGGGTACAATGTAGCAAAATTATTTTATAAAAAAGGGTGTAAAAAGCCAGCTTTATTTACACCTGATTATAGAAACAAGCCAATGCTTTTACGAAAAATGGGATTTGAAACAGGTTGCTTTGATTTTGGTATGGAACTATCGGATATATGCAATGTTGTATGCAAAACAGAGGATAAAGTAGTATCTGACAATATTAATAGAATATGTGATGATGGAGATGTTCCGGATATGATTTTTGCCAATATAGATGATATAGGACTTAGTGTTATAAAGGCATTACGAAACAAGGGAATTAATGTTCCTGAGGAAACACAGCTTATATCATACGGGGGCAATCCATGGACAAAGGCAGTAAATCCGGCTATGAGCAGTATAAGTCTAAATGTTGAGGCTATGAGTGGAGAATGTTTAGTAATGCTATGGAAAATGATTACTAGTGGAAATTGGACACCTATAGCAAAAACATATCAGTCAGAAGTTATTTACAGAGAAAGTATGAATGAGTAAAAGGTGCTAAATAGATAAATTAATACTAATCCTCTGTTTACCTTGGTAATGAAATATGATACAATACCTGTATGATTTAGTTCGGTTCAGACGGGGTGACCCGTAAAAATAAATTACATACAGGAGGGTTTTTATGAACAGATTTGTACTTAACGAAACTTCTTATCACGGCTCAGGCTGTATTTCAGCCATCGTAGATGAGGCAAAGGGCAGAGGCTTCAAGAAGGCGCTTGTTGTTACTGACAAGGATTTAATGAAGTTTGGCGTGGCAGGAAAGGTGTTAAAGCTCCTTGATGAGAATGGTCTTGCATATGAGATTTATGATGAATGTAAGGCAAATCCTACCATCAAGAATGTGCAGGATGGTGTGGAGGCATTTAAAGCAGCTGGAGCTGATTACTTAATAGCTATAGGTGGCGGTTCTTCAATGGACACAGCTAAGGCTATCGGTATTATTGTAAGGAATCCTGAATTTGCAGATGTTACAAGCCTTGAGGGTGTTGCACCTACAAAGAATAAGTGTGTAGACATTATTGCAGTGCCTACTACAGCAGGAACAGCAGCAGAGGTTACTATCAATTATGTTATCACAGACGTGGAGAAGAATCGTAAGTTTGTATGTGTAGACGTACATGATATTCCGGTTGTAGCAGTAGTTGACCCAGAGATGATGTCAAGTATGCCAAAGGGACTTACTGCAGCTACAGGTATGGATGCACTTACACATGCTATTGAGGGTTATATTACAAAAGGCGCATGGGAAATGTCTGACATGATGCATATCAAAGCTATCGAAATCATTTCAAAGAGCTTAAGAGGTGCTGTGGAGAATACTAAGGAAGGACGCGAGGGTATGGCCCTTGGACAGTATATTGCCGGTATGGGCTTCTCGAATGTTGGACTTGGTATAGTTCATTCTATGGCACACCCATTAGGTGCTGTATATGATACACCTCACGGAGTTGCAAATGCTATCATTCTTCCAACAGTTATGGAATACAATGCACCAGCTACAGGAGAGAAATATCGTGAAATTGCTAGAGCGATGGGTGTAAAGGGTGTAGACGATATGAGTCAGGAGGAATACAGAAAGGCAGCTATAGATGCAGTTAAGCAGTTATCTATTGATGTAGGTATTCCACAGGATCTTAAGGAAATCGTTAAGCCAGAGGATATTCAGTTCCTTGCTGAATCAGCTTATGCAGATGCTTGTCGTCCAGGCAATCCAAGAGATACATCTGTAGAAGAGATTATCGAATTGTATAACAAGCTTATGTAATTTAAAAACATTATAAAAGGGTCGGCAGTCTCTTGAAAATGGGACTGCCGGCTCTTTTTATCATTATAACATAACCATAAATATCTTAATGATTTCATACTCATTTTCGTGTATAATAGTAAAAAGAATTGTTAGGAGATGTGGTATGAAAGAATTATATATAACATTGGCTATTATAGCCGTAGTGCTAGTGGTTATAGCAATACTAAAACTCAGACGCATTAGAAAAAATTCTCATTATGATTTGGTGAGTAAGTCGGGAAAAGAAGTCTTAGACGGGAAAAAGACATGGCTGAGCCATCCGAGACCTCAGATAAAAAGAGATGATTATATGATACTTTGTGAAGGCTGGACGCTTAACGGGCAGAACATAAAAGTGCCATTTCCACCACAGTCATTACTTTCTGGTTACAAGGATAAAGTTGGTGACAAGTTGATTTATAGCTGCAAATTTAAGAGATATGGCGAAGTAAATAAGAGAACACTTCTACATTTTGGGGCAGTTGACCAGATAGCGGATGTATATGTAAACGACGTATTTGTGGGAAAGCATGAGGGTGGATATCTGCCGTTTGTATTTGATATAACAGATGTTTTAAAGGATGAGAATAAGCTAACCGTATATGTGACGGATACGTTGTCAAAAGTATACCCATATGGAAAACAGACAAAGAAGCGTGGTGGCATGTGGTATACACCAGTAAGTGGAATATGGCAGAATGTTTGGCTGGAAATAGTGCCGGACGAATATATAAAGGATATTAAAATTACACCGGATATGCAAAATGTTAGATTTGATGTTGAGATGTCAGATCAGTCAAAGGCTATTGGAAATATAAGAATACAGCTTCACACAGGTGAAATATACGAGCAACAGTTTAATACAGGCGAAATTTTTATTGATATGTCTAAGATAGAGACATTAACAGGTGAAAGATATGAACCAATCCAGTGGTCTGTTGAAAATCCATACCTCTATGATGTAGAGATAACTGTCGGTAAAGACGTGGTGAAAACATATTTTGCCTTAAGAAAGATTGAGATAATAAATATAAACGGAATTAATCGTGTTTGTTTAAATGGAAAGCCAATATATTTGAATGGTGTACTTGACCAGGGATATTTCTGTGATGGTATATATTTGCCGGCAGAGGAGCAAGAATACGAAAGAGACATTCTTCGTATGAAGGAGCTGGGCATAAATATGCTAAGAAAGCATATAAAGGTGGAACCTGAGATTTTTTATTACTATTGTGATAAGAATGGTATGCTGGTTATGCAAGATATGGTAAATAATGGACCGTATAGCTTTATAAGAGATACAGCCCTTCCAACCATAGGATTAAATAAAAGAAATGATAAAAAAAGGAGTATTTCCAAGGAAACAAAAGACTTTTTTGAGCAGCATATGAAGGATGAGATAAAGCATTTATACAATCATCCATGTATAATAGCCTACACTATCTTTAATGAGGGATGGGGACAGTTTGACAGCGATAGAATGTATGCCATAGCAAAAGATTTGGATTCTACAAGGCTTTATGATGCCACATCGGGCTGGTTTATACAAAATGACAGCGATTTTGACAGCTATCACATCTACTTTACAGATAAATGCCCACAGCCGAAGGAACGTCCTTGGTTTTTATCAGAATTTGGAGGTTACACATATGCTGTACCAGGACATGTTTATTCTAAATACGCAAGCTATGGATATGGTAGATGTAAGGATGAGGAGGAGCTTACAGAACGAATTGTAAAAAGGTACGAGCAGTTGATACTTCCACTGGTGAAAGAAGGCGCTTGTGGCTCGGTATACACGCAGCTTAGTGATGTGGAAGACGAGGTGAATGGTTTTTACACATACGATAGAATGGTTTGCAAGGTTAACAAAAAGCGTATGAGAGAACTGGCAAACAGAATACAGGAACAGTTGTAAATTATGTGCATAGTATAAATAGAAGACATATGGAGCTGTTAATATGGCAGAATATTTTGGAAACATATGTACATGTAGAAGATGCAACGGTGTAGTGCATACAATCAAAAGAGGAGATACATTATATTTACTTAGTCGTCATTACAATGTAACTATTAATGACATTATGAGAGCAAATGCAAATATCAATGTTTACAATTTACAGGTAGGTGACCAGATTTGTATTCCGGTTAGAAGACCAAATCCATCTATACCAAACATATTAGGACAGATACTCAATCCAAATCAGAATCAGGGACAGATGCAGGGAAGACCAACTCCTATTCAACCTAGAGACAATGATATGGATAATAATGACGCCAATGACAGAGCAGATAGAGATGATAGAATGATGAGAAATGCCGCTGCAAATGATATGGATATGATAGATGGAGAATCTAATGTAGAGTTTGTTCAAACTGCGGCTGAAGCACAAGAGGAGGTGCATGAAACAGCAGCGGAATGTTGTGCAGAGAGCAGTATGAGAGTCAGAGACTTGCTTAAAGATGAGAATATGACAATAGAAGAGCTTGCAAGAATCATTAAGAATATGTAGTTGATTAAAGCCTTTGCTACTAAGAAGTGGCAGAGGCTTTTTTGTTATATAGACTTTAGATTAGATTGTCTACAGTCCTAAAAAGTGATAAAATTTATTTATATGAAAGTACTTATATTGGGAGAAATAATATGAAAATAACAGTTCTGACAGTAGGAAAGATAAAGGAAAAATATTTTACAATGGCCATAGATGAGTATTCAAAACGCCTTAGTAGGTATGTGAAGCTGGACATAGTGGAGGTGGCAGATGAGAAAACTCCAGATGGAGCATCGGAAACGGAGGAACGTCTGATACGAGAGAAGGAAGGGGAGAGAATCCTTAAAGCCTTGAAAGAAGACTCATACGTTATAACTCTTGAGATAGAGGGTAAAATGCTTGATTCGGTTGAACTCTCACAGAAGATTAATCAGATAGGAGTATCTGGAAAGGGGCATATCACGTTCATAGTAGGTGGGTCACTGGGACTTTCGGATGAGGTAAAAAGTAAAGCTGATTATAAGCTTAGCTTTTCAAAGATGACATTCCCGCATCAGCTTATGAGGGTGGTACTACTGGAGCAGATATATAGAAGCTACAGGATATTGGGGAATGAACCGTATCACAAATAGAGGAGGTTTTTGATGGATAAGCAAGGTATCAAGGAATATATATGTAGAGAACTGTCGTTAGAAGAACAGAAGATTGCATTAGATTTTGTCGAATATTTAGAATCAAAAAAAGTTAAATTTGTTAAAGATAATGGATATTGGAAGGATAAGATTTATTATTTGATAAGTTATAATGACAAGGGTGTATGCTATATTGCAATTAAAGACCCTGAAGAAGAACAAAATCATTGGACGGTTTGGTCAGATGATATGGGGTCAAAATGGTTAGAAGAAAATCAAAGTGATACTCAAATTTTAGAAGTGGCATGGAGGCATATAGGGCATTGTGGCAGATGTGGTTCTTGTGCAGGGGGAAGGAGCAAAATAATATTTGGAAAAAACTTTGATGATGTATGTGGTTGCACATTTAGAATAGATAATCCGAGTAATAAAGATTTATCTTTTATGAAGAAGATGGTTGACATAAGAATGAGAGAAATACTTGATTGGGACAAGTGATAATCATTGAATTTATGTATTTTTTTGCGTATAATGTAAATAACAAAATATGAAATGATTTTATGAAAGAAGGTGTCTGTATGGATGATAAAAAAATAGATTATATTATGCACGGAAAAGATTTTGAAGAGCCAATGCTAATTGAAGAAGCATATTTGAGTAGTGACAGCAACTATACTATTTTTAAATATGCAGATTATATTATTCGTTTTCAGGCACCATATTCATTAGAAAAATACACTGAAGTTAAAGAATGGGATAATGGTTATCTAGTGGTTATGGCTAAGTATGAACATAATGAAGAACCGGAAGAAGAATATATAGATTTAATGCCGATATTGGAGAAACTTTATATTGATGCGGATAAGTTTGTGCATAAAATAAAGAAAGTGAGGGTTTTGTATGAATAATGTTTTGGAAGTGGCAGACAATGCAGATATGATTATAAATGGATATGCATATACAAAAGAAGACGAAAATATTAGAGTTTTAAATCTAAATAACGAAGAAAAATCAGTATACTTAGATAAGAATGGCAAGGTGCTTCAAACCAGTATGGATGATATCGAAATAGGTATTGTAAAAAAATACTATGAGAAAAATATGATTTTGATGGAGGAGTAAGATGCCAAAATACTATGAATTTAAGGTTGCAGGATATTATCTTTATTTTACATCTTACTGTGTCGTTGAATGTATGCATGTTCATGCCAGTGATAGAAAATTGACAGAGTCAGGGTCAGCAAAGTTTTTTGTAAAAGATAATGGAGATAGTGTTTTGCAAGATAAGGGAATGCTCAATGACAGGGAAATACGAAAAATACAAATATTTATTAAGAATAATTATCAGGAAATGTATTTAAAATGGTCTTCCTATAGTAAAGAAGGCTTTTATGAGAAGTAAATATAAAGTTTAAAAAAGTGATGGAATAATATTTTAAATAGTGAAAGAATGAGGTTTTGTAACAGAAACCTCATTTGTGTATATTACGGAGAACCATACCACAAGTAAAGGAGTAATAATGAAACTGTTAGATGTTTTAGATGAAAAAAATTATACAGATGAAATGGAAGTGTTTGAGGTTACACATTCAAGAGCACTTATTTGTGTAGAGGGATTATATGCTATGCAGAGAGCTAAGAGTGGTGAGTATAAGCTCCCAGGTGGAAGATTAGAGCCAGGTGAGACACCTATACATGCTTTAATACGAGAGGTTGAGGAAGAGACTGGTTTACTTGTTAGTGAAGAAAGTATTGAAGAGATTGGTGAAATTATCGAAATTAGAAAAGATGTGTTTGATGACAACAAGAAGTATATATGTCATAGCTTATATTATAGATGCAACGTGAAAGATGAGAGAGGTAGCTTACATAGAAGCCAGAATGAAATAGAAAAGGGTTTGGAGTTAGAGTGGATTGGTGCAAATGAAATGATTTTGTCCAATAAGGCATTAGAGTTGGAAGAATCACGACAACGTGATACAAAATTTATGGAAATGATTCTTGGTGAAATATAAAAGACCGCTTGGTTTCACAAACGGTCTGAGAGCTTATTATAATAGTATTATTACATATTATTACATTCAATGTATGAACCAGCATTTGTGTCGCCACCTATATTGTTACATTGAATATGAGCGCCAGCAGTTGCATCTCCACCTATATCGCCGCATTCGATGTGGGCATTGGATGTTACATCACCACTAATGTCTCCGCATTGAATATGAGCGCCAGCAGTTACATCGCCATTGATAGGACCACATGTAATATGAGCTCCGGCTGTGATATCACCTCTTACAGAACCACATTCCACATAAGTGCCAGCATTTATATCACCATTTACATTCGTACAATGTACAGAAATGCAACTTTGAATATCTAGAGCGTCACCCTCATATGTAACTTTAAGTTCTGTGGAAGTATCTATAGGTTTAAAATCCTGTATTTCTCGCCCGATAAAGGCTACTACACGTAATGTTTTATCGTCATCCCAAGGAAGAGATGAACAAATTATATTATGCTTGCGCGTAGGTCTATCAAATAGGCTATCAATAGATATATTGAAAATGTCTGCTAAAATAGGAAGCAGTTGTATGTCTGGACAGCATAGGTCAGCCTCCCATTTTGATACAGCTTGGTTACTTACCCCTAGTTTGTTAGCCAAAGATTCTTGTGTCATTTCGTTCTGTTTTCTAAGATGAGATATTCTATTTCCAATTGTCATTATTGTTATGACCTCCTTTTAAACAATTGCACTAGTACTTACCACAGTATAGCATTATGAAGATTGTAAGACAATTGAGCAATGGTTGAATTGGTAGAAATTCAATCCAACTGGTGGTTGAATCAGTTAAAATAGAATAAGGTTAATAAAGGAATTTTACAAGAAGTAGATATGAGGAAAATATAGTATTGACTCTTACCTAAGGAAAGTGTATATACTATATTTTATATTTATATTTAATTTAAAACGATATAAGAGGAGAATTTTATGGAAAAATATGGGTTGAAATTATATGAGCAACAGGAAAATGTTATTAATACAGATATACTAAAAGATGATGAGATAACATTTTCTGTTCTTAAAAGAATAGTAAATGCAAATAGTGCAAAGGTATTTACAGATGGTAAACGAATTGTTATATGCCATTCACATCCGTTATTTCCTGTATGGATATGGACAGTGGAGGATATAACGCAAGAAGAGATTAAAAGAGTTGCCCAATGTTTGTGTGAAGAATTTCCGTTATCTGGCGGATTTAGATATAATATCTCATATGAACTTATGGATAAACTGAAATTTATTGATGAAAGATTAAGAGAATATGAGATAGAAACAAATTTATTGTCGTTTAAGTGTGATAGAATAAATGATATACAAAAGAAGTGCGACGGAAGATATAGACTGGCAGTTCAGGATGATATGGAGGTTCTTTGGAAATATATGTATAATTTTGGACTAGAAGCGGAGGGAAGAGAGTTTCCAGAGGAGCATTGTAGAAGAAGTATACAGGAAAAGCTAGATGTGAAAGCATTGTATGTTTGGGAAAATGAAGAAGGACAAATTGTGGCGACAACTAGTAAACGATTTGATGATGCTTATACTGGAATATCTTTGGTTTATACAGTGCCTGATGCCAGAAGAAAAGGATATGCATTGAATTTGGTTCATACGTTGACAAAAGAAATATTAGATGATGGAAAGACAGCGATATTATATACAGATGCTGACTATGTGGCGTCAAATTCATGCTATAAAAAGATTGGATACAAGGAAGTTGGAAGTATGTGTACAGTAAAAGAGAGGATAAGATAGTTATTTAAGCTAAAATAGTGTTGGCTTATAGCAAAGGAGATTAATATGAATAATACAGAAAATAATACAAATTGGAGTCAGTCAGTAACGGGCGTTGCTTTGAAAGATGGAAAAGTGCTTTTGGCAAGACATACATATGGTGGTGGCGCAGGTAAGTTGATTGTGCCGGGTGGATATGTTCAGTTTGGCGAGACGCCACAGGAAGCCGTTAAAAGAGAATTTTTTGAAGAGACAAAGGTAGTTGTAGAGCCTAAGCAGGTTATAGGAATAAGGTTTAATACAAGAGATTGGTATGTCGCTTTCTTGGCAGAATATGTTTCAGGTGAAGCGACTTCTGATAATGATGAAAATAGTGAAGTTGTTTGGATGGATGTTAAAGAAGCTTTGCAGAGAGATGATGTGCCAGGTTTGACAAAAAAACTTATAGAATGTGCCTTAAATGCAGATAAAGGATTAGATATAAAAGAGTATGATGGAAGTGGTGGAGAAAAGAAAAGCTGTCTATATGGAATATAGGATGTTTAAAATGTTGTCACCATTCTGTTTACATTGTTTTTCAAGGTGTTTCTTTATGACTTAACACTAATGAATTAAAATGAATATGCTTAAAAAATACGAAAGGGGCATATTTTATGAATGTAGAATTTGGAGAAGAGGTTAAACGACTTCGCGAGGAAAAAGGAATGACTCAACAGACTATGGCGGATAAGTTGTATGTGACAAGACAAGCAGTTTCACGTTGGGAGTGTGGGGATTGAGATATAATAGTGACAAGCTTAAGAAAGCCTTATAAATAGGGCGTTTCAGAGGTTAGTCCAACTATATCTTTTTTAATCAGTTACGGTAAAATTGGTGGAGAAAGGCACCAGTAAAACTGAATATGAAACCAGGAGTGGGTATGGACTACACCATCTTAAGCTTAGACTTCAATAAGAAGTAAAGTTTGGGATGGTGTATTTTTTTATCCTTCCGATGCGTGGCTGCATTGGAGCAAGTAGTGATGACATTTCCTTAAGTTTGGTCACTTGTAAAGGAAATGCCCGGAAAGGAGGTCCTGTATGGGATTAGGAAACATTTTGATTGCAGTAGTGAAGTTTCTTTTGAAGAGTGTGCTTTTTGTTTTAAAGGCAGTTCTTTACGGAGCAAAGTTGTTTTTAGTGTTATTTGTGCTGGTGGCAAGGGTCTTTTTGGTTTTTGTAAAAGCGGCAGTACCACAGTAGAAGGGAGCGATTTCTATGTTAAAGAAAGTATGGTTTATGTTTGTGTTGTGGAGTGTTTTGATGGTTTCGGGATGTTCCGGTAAGCAGAAAGAAGATGTGGTGTGCAATGTTGTTTCAGAAGTAGAGAGTTCCGAAATGGATGCGGCAGAGGATTTGAAAGCAGATATTGATGAAATGGAAAATTCTGATGTTTCTATGGAGACAGAGCAGATTGAAAGAGCTGAAACTGAAGAGCAGAGTGGAGATAGTTCTAATGTGGAAGCTTCAAATACGGAAGAACCGACAGCAGATATGACTACAACGGGAGCCGATGCGAAGCCATCAACAACAGAGGCACAAAGTGAGCCGGAAACGGTTACTACTCAGCCTGCCGCACCACCTATGGAACAACAACCAACCACGCCGGAGCAGACGCCGCCGTCAACCGAAGCACCAGCTACGGAGGATAATAATACGCCACCTGACACAGATGACAGAGGTAATCCTGCTGATGGAAGTCCGGTGTTTGAGATTACCTTCAACATACCGCAGGCAGAGTATGTGGGATATGATGCAGACCATGTGGCAAGGCTTGCAGTGGAAAAGTGCAAAGCCGCAGGAATGATAACACTTCCCGAAAATCTGGACAGATTGCTGGCAGAGGGGAAGATTACGCAGGAAGAATACGATGAATATTATCCTTATGATGGTTGCGGTTATTATTCTGTATTTGTGGAAACGAATTTAAACCTTGCGTCAACCATTAGTGGGGAAAGGCTTTGCAGTGAGGAAGAGATTGCAGATTACATAGCCGGAATGATGGTATTGGAAGTAGAACCGTATTTTTACATTGAGTGTGCCGGAGTTTATCAGGGCAACAGTGTAGAGTTCTATGAGTTCCGCTGCTATCGTTAGGCAGATATTTTGAGGAAGGAGGCGATGAACTTTGGGAAAGATGGTTATTCCCTATGTGGAAAAGAATGGTATTTTGTATCCGTTACTGACTATCCCTGCTGATATGGAATTATCGTCAGTAGGAAAGTACGGGCTACTGTGGTTATCCTATATGAAGGAAAATCATAAAGGAAGATTTCGTACACTTACAAGACTTGGATGTGTCAACCAGGCAGCACATAAAGTCAACGAAGAGGCTTATGAAATGCTTGACCTTATTATCGGTCAGCATATGAAAAAGCATCCGTCTGTGAATTGCGGTTCCACCATAGAGATGTGGAAGTTGAGGGAACAAGCAAAGACCGTGGCGGAAGAAACCGTACTTATGGATATTGTGTATCAGTATCATTAGCGAATTATTTTTATGGAAGGTGGTGGCATGGCTGCCACCTTTTACAGTAGAAAAAGATTATGTAAGGGACCGGCACCCGGATTGCCGGAGAAAGAGGTATTTATGAAAGAGATTATGAGAAAAGAAAGTAACCAGAACATTACAGAGGGCAGAAATTATGTGGATATACTTCCTGAATTTTTGATTGCCATTGACCACGGTTGGAGTTCCATTAAGACTCCAAGCATCATTTTTGAGAATGGTATTACGGAGTTGCAGACCATGCCAGCCACCAAGGATAACCTGCTTGAGTTTCGAGGCAGGAAATATGTTATCGGTCAGGGCAGAATGGGTAAGCAGGAGACTAAGACGGAGAATGAAAATTATTATCTTCTTACACTGGCTGCCATTGCAAAGGAATTAAGAGAACTTACGGGAGCAAAAACTGTAAAGGTAAATCTTGCGGTGGGTGTTCCTCTTACCCTTTATGGAAAAGAGAAGAAGGAATTTAAGAATTATCTTCTTGCCAATGATAAGGTATCCTTTCTCTATGAAGGGGTCAGATATGTGGTGCATTTTGGCAAGGTAAGGGTATTTGCACAGTGCCATGCAGCCATTGCCAACCGAATGGAAGGTTTGGACAGGCTGACAGCAGTGGACTGCGGTTCGTGGACACTGGATATTATGTCAGTGGTAAATAAGGTTCCCGTTCTTGATGAGTGTCACACTTATCAGCAGGGCTTGATTACTGCCATTGACCGTATTCAGAAGGAGTGTATTGCAAAGTATGGTAAGGAAGTGCCGGAGTATATTATCAATGAAGTGATTGAAACGGGAGATACCAATGCCATTGCTAAGAATAAGGAATCCATTATGGCTACCATAAATGCAGGGCTGAAAAGATATGCTCTTGAAGTGGAAGCAAAGCTTCGTGAATTGAAAATAGACTTTGATTTTACCAATGTGGTGTATGTCGGTGGCGGAGCCGGAGTTATGAGACGTTTCGGAAGTTGTACCGGAGAAAATGTGCGATATGTAACAGATGTCCGTGCAAATGCCCTCGGTTATCAGTATTTAGCACAGAATCTGGAGGTGTAGTCTATGGCAACAAGGACGATTGCATTCCGGTTGAATGATAAGAACCGGGAGGATAAGGAAATCATGGAGTGGCTGGATCAAGTGGTCTATGAGGGGGAGTATTACAATTCTTTGACGGAAGCTGTAAAGTGGGCAATTCTGTGTTTTGTACGTGGAGAAATCCGGTTTCGGGAAGAGATGAGTACCATGGAGCTTATGCAGGAGTTTGTCAGGGATTTTGCCAAGCAGAGTAAGGCAGACAATGAGCAAATCATGCAGGATGCAGTTACAAGGATTTTGGCAACCATTATCAGTGCAATGGGACAGCAGGCAGGTGGTTATGTGGCTGTCCCTGCCATGATGCAGATGCAGGGGATGAATGTGATGCCCATACCACCTGTGACTCCAGAAGAGCCGACAGAACCAGTAAAGGAAATGGTGGAAGAATTACAGGAGAATAATCTGGAACTGTCCGATAAGCCGTTGGATGATGGGGCATTGGCTTCTTTGTCTGCCATGTTTGGAGATGATGAGGAAGATTAGGCAGTGGCAGACGATAAGTTTTGTCAAACAAACCGTAAAACAGAATAGCAAAAATAAGTAAAAACTGTGAAACAAAATGGTTTAAATGAGCCGGATGTGTTTGACAGTTTTTTTATTGCCCTTTTATTCGTATAACGGTTTGTATAACAAAAGACGGGATATTGACAGAAAGCGTATTACATTTTCGCTGGTAGTCCTGCCTTTTGTTTTACAGAAATTCATCTGCAAGGATGGATTTCTGTGAAATATCGGTATAAATATCGGGGTTTTAGGGGCTTTTGCCCCTAACAAGATTGGAAACGCATTGCGATTTCCGTATCTTGCAGTTTTTATCTGAAAGAAATTCGGTTCACAGCGTTAAAGGAGATTTCTGTGAGCAGAAAGAG